>CAYIMZ010000065.1:0-3577 GCA_964364695.1 uncultured Gammaproteobacteria bacterium
TCCAAGCTCGGGGTGGGGAAATCAAACGACCTCAAGAGCACCATCGCGCTCATCATCAACATTGTGCTCGGGTTCCTCGGCATTGTGGCGGTGGTCTTCATCATCTTCGGCGGCATCAAGATTATGACTGCCGCGGGCAACGAGGAGGCCACTACTTCGGGCAGGCAGGCCATTACCGCAGGGGTCATAGGGCTCATCATTGTCTTTGCGGCGTGGGCAATCGCAAGCTTTGTCATTAATAATCTCGCGAGCGCCACGGCTTGACACGCGGTTTGGGCGTGTGCTATACTTACCGTACAATCCGAACTGACAATTAACACGTGTGTTCGGATTATTTTAATCAGTAAGTACACGCACCATGCAAGACACTACACCAATGCCCGGCGTTTCTGATGATCAGACAGAAGTTCCGGCAGCTCCCGAGGCTCCGGTAGCTCCGGTTGGCATGCCCGATGAGGCGGCAGAAGAGCCTGTTGCTCCGGCAGAAGGCGAGGACAGCGCATCTGGCATGTAATCGTTCTGACCTAGAAAGGCCCGCCGTGAGGTGGGTCTTTCGCTTTTTACGCGGCACAAATCGTGCTACCATTCAGGCACAGCGCCATGAAACTCTACAACACCTTAACACGCAAAAAGCAGGCATTCAGGCCCCTCAAAAAAGGGGCAGTGTCTTTGTACACGTGCGGCCCGACTGTCTATAATTTCGCGCACATCGGCAACTTGCGCTCATACCTTTTTGCCGATACCTTGGAGCGCAGCCTCGCGTTCGCGGGCTACAAGGTCAAACGGGTCATGAACATCACGGACGTGGGCCATTTGACGAGCGATGCGGACATAGGAGAGGATAAGCTGGAAAAGGAAGCTGCCCGGTCAAAACGAACGGTTTGGGATGTTGCTGAATTTTACGCCAAAGCGTTCTTCAAGGACTGCGCAGAACTTAACATCAAAAAACCGCACACAGTTGTCAAGGCAACTGATACGGTCAAAGACCAGATCAAGCTCATCCAACAGCTGTTTAAAAAAGGGTACGCGTACGAAACCAGGCAGGCAGTGTACTTTGATATTGCAAAGTTCAAAAAGTACGGGGCTCTCTCGGGCCAGTCTTTGGAGGAAAAACTCATCCGCGCGCGCAGCGAAGTGGTTGGGGATCCGGAAAAAAAGCGCCCTGCTGATTTTGCCTTATGGTTCAAACGGGTCGGCAGGCACAAAGATCACGCCATGCGCTGGAAGTCCCCCTGGGGCGAGGGGTTTCCGGGCTGGCACATTGAGTGCTCTGCCATTTCATCAAAATACTTGGGCCAGCCGTTTGACATCCACACCGGGGGCATTGACCACATCGGCACGCACCACGCCAACGAAATCGCGCAGTCAGAAGCGGCGTACGGGAAACCTCTGGCAAAGGTCTGGATGCACAACGAGTATCTGGTGATTGATAAGGCGAAGATGTCCAAATCAGCCGGAATGTTCATAACCCTTTCCGACGTCAAAGAGCGCGGCTTTGAGCCGTTGAGTTTGAGGTACCTGGCGCTCACGGCGCACTATAGGTCCCAACTTTCCTTTTCTTGGGAAAGCCTGGAAGCGGCGCAGAAGGCTTATGATAATTTATTAGATATGGTTGCTGATGTTTTGTCACAGAAGAGAGCCAGGTCCGGAAGTTCGTTGGTTTTTGATAGTAAGTATCGGGCGTTCATTAATGACGATTTGAATACGCCAAAGGCATTGGCTTTGCTTTGGGATGTGATGAAAAGCTCAAGTTTAGGAGCCGAGAACAAGAGGGAATTAGCCATTTCGTTTGATAGGGTTCTGGGTTTGGATTTATTTAAAAGAGCGAGGAAAGTTTTAGAAGGGAGGAATAAAATTCCCAGTCACATATTCGGACAAGCGCAGAGGAGGTGGAAATTGCGCGAACAAGGAGAATATGACGAAGCAGATGCAATTAGGCTAAGATTAGCCAAGCAGGGCTATGAAATCCAGGATAAAGATGACTCATTCACAATAAAATCAATAAAGAATCAATAGCATTATCCACAGCCCGTGCTGAATAAAGTTTGCATTTTGCCCCATTTTTGCTACGTTTCATATGTCATATCACTAACTAAAGCAGGAGAACATACTATGGCAAAACTGACCAAGGCCCAGACGCTTGCGGCCGTTGCCGACAAAACAGGCATGAGCAAGAAGGAGGTGGGTGATTTCATGGATAAGCTCGTTGAGCTCGCGTACCACCAGGTCAAGTCAAACGGCGAGTTCACGCTTCCGGGGGTGGGCAAGCTCGTCAAGGTGCACCGCAATGCGCGCATGGGACGCAATCCCGCAACCGGCGAGCAGATCAGCATTCCGGCAAAGACCGTGGTTAAATTCCGCGTTGCCAAAGCAGCCAAAGACGCGATTCTCTAGCGCTACTTGAGACGTTGATTGTCGCAAAGGGGTTTCCGTAATGGAAGCCCTTTTGTTTTTCGTGGTATAATCACTCATATGCGGTTTTCATTCCACGAAACTTCGCACATTACAGAGCGAGACGCGGCCAAGGCCGAGCACGAGCTTTCCGGGTATCTGGAAGAGCTTCGGTTAATTGCGGCTGGCTCGTCGTACGAGCGCCATGAGTCGTGCTTGTATTTGGCGCACGATGAAGTCGTCCTCACTGAAGTGGAGCGCCTAACATGCGAGAAATCATCCCCAAAGCTGCGCGAGGTGATGGTGGTTGGCATTGGCGGCTCAAACCTCGGAGCCTGGGCAGTGTATGATGCTGTGCGTCCTTCGGGCGTGCCATTGTCGTTCTATGACACCGCGCATGTGCGGGTTTTGAAAGAGGCATGCGGGAGGATGCGTTCAGTCTACCGTGAAGGCGGGGAGGTTTTGATTAACGTCATCAGCAAATCCGGCGCTACCAGCGAAACCATGATGAACGCCCGGGTGTTGATTGATTGCTTGAAGTCATTAACCAAGGATTGGCACAGGTCAGTGGTAGTGACCACAGAGCCGCTCTCAAAGCTGGATAACTGGGCGCGCGAGCACCGCGTTGCGTCCCTGCCCAATCCCGCGGCAGTGGGCGGCCGCTGGAGCGTGTTTTCCGCCGTGGGCTTGTTCCCGCTCGCGCTTGCCGGCGTTGATATCAGGAGACTGTGCAAGGGAGCGGTGCGCGCTTTGCGCCGCTGCCTGTCGAGCGACGCAGAGCACAATGCCGCATTGCAGTCGGCAGCAGCCATCCGCCACGCCATGAAGAAGGGCGTGGTCATGCACAACACGTTCATCTTCAATCCGGATTTGGAGCGTCTCGGCAAGTGGTATCGCCAGCTCCTTGGCGAGTCCCTGGGCAAGGAGCGCGATGTGCATGGCCGGATTGTGCACGCAGGCATCACCCCCTTGGTTACCATTGGGTCAACGGATTTGCACTCTCTATTCCAGCTCCTCATTGGCGGGCCGCTTGATAAGTTCACCACATTCGTCAAAGTCCGCCAGAGGCAGGACGTGAGCATTCCGCGCATTGATGAGCAGTTTGACGCCATTGTGCCGGAGCTCAACAGAAAGAGCGTCAGGGAGGTCATGGATGCTATCTATGGCGGAACTCTCGGGTCATTCA
>CAYIMZ010000066.1:0-3575 GCA_964364695.1 uncultured Gammaproteobacteria bacterium
TGAACTTGCGCGCTATCACGCGCATCAGCTCCACGTGCTGGACCTGGTCTTCGCCCACGGGCACGGTGTTTGCTTTGTAGAGCAGCACGTCAGCCGCCTGGAGCACGGGGTAGGTGAACAATCCGGCATTGATGTTATCTTTGTGCTGTTTGGACTTATCCTTGTACTGCGTCATCCTTTCCAATTCTGCTATTGGAGTGATGGTGTTAAAAATCCACCCAAGCTCCGTGTGCTCCGGAACCTGGGACTGCACGAACAAAGTAGCCTTTTCCGGATCAATGCCACAGGCCAACAGGTCAAGCGCTAAGTCGCTGATTTTATCGGGCAGTTTCTTGGGGTCATACTCAACGGTCAAAGCGTGGTAGTCCACAATGCAGAACATGGACGCATACTCTTCCTGCAGTTTGGTCCACTGCTTGACCGCGCCCAGGTAATTGCCGAGGTGGAGCGCTCCCGTGGGTTGTATGCCGGAAAAAATGAGATTTTTCATGGTTATGTCATTGCGAGGCCAAAGGCCGAAGCAATCCTATTAACCGGAGAGAGCAAGGGTATGCAATTCACTCCCACGCGACGGTAAGATTGCTTCGCTTCGCTCGCAATGACATTAGTATACCAAAGATTAGCTATTTGAGAGATATTGACAGAATGAGTATGTTGTGGTAATATAGTATTCTGTTCCTTTCCTGCCCCATTCCGGGCGCAGGCGCCTGTCGGAGCGATTCCGGCACACCACTACAGGAGGATGGTTCCGATGCCTACCGCATTGGCCCCGTCAGTCACGCACCGAGACAAGAAGGGTCGCAAGTTCATCTCCATCGTGGGGGCTGCCTACGACAAGGCTGGCCTGTCCGAAGAGGAGGCCCAGTGCGTCAACGACGCGCCGGGACTTCCCGACGCGATCCGCTGTTTCATCGCCGAGCACCGCCGGCCGAACCAGTTCGCGGACGAGGAGGTGCCCTCGCACTACGGCTACTTCTCGGGCTACAGCACGCCCAAGGGTATCACCGAGCAGTGCATGGTTCTGCGCCAGCACTTCCCGGGCATTCCGCTCCGGGTGGATGAGGACGTAGAGGGCCTGCCGCTTCCCGAGGGCGCCGAAGGGTGGTTCGCCATCCCGAGGTGGGAGAGGATTGCGAGCACCTATGGTGAGGCCCTACAGAAGGTGCTGGAGCTCATCAAGCAGACTCGAAACGGCAAGTTCCACAACTACCGCGAAGACCAGCTCGGAGAGCCGTACCTGCGCCAGCACGAGCGGACGGCTGCCTATCTCAAGCGTCTCGGCGAGGCGCAGAGAGACCACGATATCCTTGTGGTTCCGGCCCAGTTCGGTCTGCGGCATCGGGGGAGCAGTGTCCGCAGGGGGCGCGTGCTGTTTGCCATTCCCGAGTTCGGCCTCGGCGCCTTCCAGAGCGGTTGCATGCTCCTCACGCACCCCGAGCGCCTGGCGCACCACGACGATCTCTGGATGGACTGCGCCGGTGACGAATTCGCTCCGGACGCGGGCGGCGATTTCTGCGGCGCTCCGTGCTTCTACTTCGGCGTCGGCGCGGTGGGGTTCGGCACCCGCCACGTCGGCGGTGCGAACGGGGTCTACGGTTCCGCGTCCGCGTTCCTCCCGCAGCAGTGATGTTTGTGGCTTGAAGCCTTGAGTCTTTTGAACATCGGCTCTCGGGCTTCAATCAACAAGGGCTATCCACCTCGGATAGCCCTTCTTCTTTTTTTTGTTTGATGTTAAACTCAAATTGAGAAAGGTTCATGAACGGCGGTTCACGGATTGCCGTTGCCTTTCTCTCTCGCCAAAGAGATTGGCCGGAGTCCGGCTTGCTACGGCTTGCCGGAGAGTGCCATGTTGGGGAGATGCTGCTTGCTTTTGCCCAGTGCGGATTTCGCTTTTCGCGGATGCCGCCGCATAAAATTCAGGAGGAAGAGCATTCAACCTCCGGTGACATGGACGGGCAGAAGCATTATCCGGACGCGGACGGCGATTTCTACAACGCCCCGTGCTTCAACTTCAACGATGGCGCGGTGAAGTTCAACACCAACCACGTCGGCAATGCGAACGAGAACTACGGTTCCGCATCCGCGTTCCTCCCGAATCCTCTCCCCGCGGCATAAAAGCGTCCTCTTGGATGCTTTTATGTTTATCCGTTTCGCACCGACCGAATCCACCCGCCCAACATTCTGCCGATTTCATCAATCAGTTCTTGCAGGCGCATATACTTTTTAACGTCAATCGCTTTTACGTCTTTTATCAGACGCACTAAGACTCGGAGCACGTTAAGTGATGAGCTTGCTTTTTCCAAAAATGGTCCCTTATCTGTTTTGGCTGATTGGCCGGCCCGCAGAATGTTTTCAATAATGTCCAAAATCAGCTTTTCAGCCCGCGCGAAGCTTGTGTGCCGCTCTTGCCTGGGCGCGGCTTGCCGGTACTGGTGGAACAGCTTATATAGTTCGTACGATTTTTGAAAGATGGGAATATCAAATTCATTCATACATACGAGCCACAACCTGTTTGATTATTTGGTTTCGCCGGAAAATTTGTTTTTGGCTTGGGATGAGTTCAAAATAGGGAAGATGAGCAAGCCGGATGTCCGGCGATTTTTTTTGAGCTTGGAAGAAAATATTTTTCAGATGCGTTTTGAGCTCTTGAACAAGTCTTACCGGCATGGGCCATATTGCAGTTTTTACATTAAGGACCCTAAACTGCGCCATATTCACAAAGCCACAGTGCGCGACCGGGTGCTCCACCACGCCGTGTTCCGTGTTTTGAATCCTATTTTTGAGCCGACATTTATTCCGCATTCGTTTTCCTGCCGCTGCGCGTCGCGGACTACGCACGATACACGGATGATTTTGTTGCGGTGAGCCACGATCAGGCATACCTTGAGTCGTTAGTGCCAAAGATGCGGGATTTCTTGCGGGACCGTCTGGCTTTGGAATTGCATCCGCAAAAAATTACCATACGAAAATACTCCCAAGGTGTTGATTTCCTGGGGTACGTGCTGTTGCCGCATTACCGGTTGTTACGGACAAAAACCAAGCGGAGAATGATGCGAAAATTAGAAACGTGCGCCGCAGAGCGTGAAGCCGGACGTATCACCCAAGAACGGTTTAACCAATCTTTGCAGTCATGTTTAGGCGTGTTGTCGCATTCGGACGCGTATCGGTTGAGCGAGGAACTGGAAAATCAATTTTGGTTCCGTTAATCCGATCCATGGCGACGTTAGGATTGCTTCGCCCGCCGAATCGGCGGGCTCGCAATGACAAGCGCCTACACCTTGAGCACCACGGGCAAGACCATGGGCTCGCGCTCGGTTTCCTTGAACAGGAACTTGCCGAGGTCGTCCCGCAGCTTTGAGCGGATTTCGCCCCAGTCCTCGCTCTTTTTTGGCATCTTCTTCTGGATGATGGATTCAGTGGTTTTTTTCACGTGGTTGCGGATGTCGGCCATGAGCTTTTCCGAGGTCTTGATGTGGATGAACCCGCGGGTGATGATGTCCGGATTATTGATGACCTTGCGGGTCTTGGTGTTGACCTGCACCACCACCACGACCATGCCGTCACTCGCCATGACC
>CAYIMZ010000067.1:0-3570 GCA_964364695.1 uncultured Gammaproteobacteria bacterium
TCGCACGCGAGCCGCGGAATGACGCAGAGGAACGCCCCCATGTTCGGGAGTGCCGGAGTGTGGTACGTGTACTTCACGTACGGCGTGCACTGGATGCTCAACATCGTGACCGGGCCGAAAGACTATCCTGCCGCAGTTTTGATCCGCGGGGCAGGAGAGATTAATGGTCCGGCCAAGCTCACCAAGAAGCTTCTCATCACCAAACAATTCAACAACAAGCCCGCGAACCGCGCCACTGGTTTATGGATTGAGGACAGGGGAGTGATGATTGCGAAGCGCGACATTGCGAGGTTGCCCCGCGTTGGCGTTGCATATGCGGGATCTGTTTGGTCAAAAAAGAAGTATCGGTTTTTGATGGGTTGAAGTCGTTGCAATTTTGTCCAAAAAACGATAGTATATATCTACCCCCTCTTAATCTCCCCCTTAGTAAAGGGGGAGAAACTATATGTTCCATCAAACAAAACTCACAAACGGCATCAAAGTGATTCTCTCACCCAACGCCGCCACCCGGGCGGTGAGTATGTTGGTATTGGTCAAGGTCGGTTCGCGGTTTGAGAAGGGAAGCAGCAACGGGGTTTCGCACTTTGTGGAGCACCTCATGTTCAAAGGCACCCAAAAGCGGCCGAGCACGCTCATCATATCGCGCGAGCTGGATTCAATCGGCGCGGACTACAACGCGTACACCGGCAAGGAGAGCACGGGGTACTACATCAAAGCCGAGTCAACCCACCTTCCTATGCTCGCGGACATGCTCGCGGACATGACCACCAACTCGCTGTTCGCCAAAGAGGAGGTGGAGCGGGAGCGGGGCACCATCCTGGAAGAAATCAATATGTATTTGGACAACCCCATGGCAAAGGTTGAGGATCTGTTTGAGGAGGACTTGTTCGGCTCTGCTTCAAGCCTGGGCCGGCACGTGATCGGCACGCCGCCCGCCATCAAACACATGAAGCGCCGAGAGCTCGTCAATTACTGGCAGAAGCACTACCACGCCAACAACATCATCATCAGCATATCCGGCAACTTCCAAAAGGCGCGCACTCTATCAATCCTACAAAAGCAGTTCGGTTCAATCAAGCGCGGCAAACGCAATCGCGTGAAGCCGCTCGCATCCAACATCAGCAAGCAGGCATTCACCGCGCACCGCAAAGAGACGAGCCAGTGCCATGCTGTGCTCGGGTTTCCGGGAGTCTCCTACGAGCACAAGGACAAGTACGCCTTGGGCTTGCTCTCCATCATCCTCGGCGGCAACATGAGCTCGCGCTTGTTCATCCAGGTGCGGGAGCGCTTGGGGTTGTGCTACTTCATCCGCTCCTCATCCGACACCATGGAGGACACGGGCACGTTCACCATCCAGGCGGGCCTGGATTTGAAAAAGTTTGACAAGGCCATGGCCGCCATCGCGACCGAGCTCGCTGACATCAAAACCAACGGCGTGAACGGCGATGAATTGCAAAGCGCGAAAGAGTACGTCAAGGGCAAGATGGCGCTTTCGCAAGAGGATTCGCTGGACGTGGCGTCGTTCTACGCCGGGCAGGCCCTGTTCGCCAGAAAAATCCAGACCCCCGAAGAAGTGTTCAGGAAGGTAGACAAGGTGAGGCTTGCTGACGTCAAGAAAGCCGCGAACCGGATTCTTGACCGCAAAAAGCTGCACCTGACCACGTTGAGCCCGTTCAAGAGCGTTAAGCAGTTTGCGAGATTTTTGCGATTTTAGTATAATAACCACAGTGCAACGATAAGATTGCTTCGGTCGCGAGTACACTTCCTCGCAATGACATTCTATGGCAAATCCGTTTTCAGATCCAAAAGACAGCACAACCGTACACATCTCAACCATGAGCATCGTGAAAATCCTCGCCGTGCTCGCGGTTTTGACGTTCTTCTATCTGGTGTGGGACATTGTGGTGCTCCTGTTCGTGTCCCTCGTGTTTGCCGCGTCCCTGGGCCCATCCATTGACTGGCTGGAAAAGAAGCGCGTGCCCCGCGGCGCCGGCATTCTCCTCATCTACGTTGCGCTGATGTTCGTTCTATCCCTGGTGATTGTGCTCATCATCCCCCCCATCACCGAGCAGATAGACCAGCTCGCCGCAACGTTCCCGTTCTACTACGAGCGCCTGATCAACCTGTTCGGCAATCTGCAGATCCAGAGCGATTTCGGGCAGGCGTTCCAGAGCAACCTGCGGAGCGTGGGCGCGACATTGTCCTCGTACACCGGGTCGGTTGTCGCGACCCTTTCCGGCATCTTCGGGGGCCTGACCACGCTCATACTGGTGTTGGTGCTCACGTTCTACTTTTCCGCGAGCAAGAACGGCTTAAAGCACTTCATCCGCTCCGTGACTCCGGCAGCTCACCAGAAGTACGTGGAGAGCATGTTCGTGCGCATCCAGGACAAGCTCGGGCTGTGGCTGCGCGGCCAGCTCCTGCTCTCGGGCATCATTTTCGCGGTCACGTGGATCGGCTTGCTCGTGCTCGGAGTCAAGTATTCTTTGGTGCTCGCGCTCATCGCGGGCATTACGGAAGTGATTCCGTTCCTCGGGCCCATCATCGGCGCCATCCCCGCGGTGATTCTCGCGTTTTTGCAGTCCCCGCTCAAGGCGCTCCTCGTCGTCATCCTCTATTTGGTCATCCAGCAGCTTGAGGGCAACATCATCGTTCCCAAGGTCATGCAGCGCGCCGTCGGCTTAAACCCGATCGTGGTCATCGTGGTCATCCTGCTCGGCGCCAAGCTCGCCGGCGTGCTGGGCGCGATTCTCGCCATTCCGGTCGCGGTCGCGGTGATGACCATTGCCGGGGACTGGTTCGGGGTGCTGGTGGAGGAGGTGCGGGGCGACAAGCAGAAAGCGTAATGCCGAAGCCGTTCTACATCACCACGACCCTGCCGTACGTGAACGCGAGCCCGCACATTGGGTTTGCTTTGGAAATGGTGCAGGCGGACGCCATTGCGCGCTTTCGGCGCTCCCAAGGGGATGAGGTGTTTTTCAACACGGGCACGGACGAGCACGGCCTTAAAATCTACCGCAAGGCCCGGGAAGCGGGCATGGATCCGCAAAAGTACACAGACGCGCATGCCAAGCGGTTTGATGATTTGCGCGCTGCTTTGCATTTGAGTTATGACGCGTTCATCAGGACGACTGATCCGCGCCACAAAGCCGCGGCCCAGGAATTCTGGAAGCGCTGCGATGCGAATGGCGATATCTACAAGAAGAATTACTCCATCAAATACTGCGTGGGCTGCGAGTTGGAAAAGACTGAATCAGAACTGGTTCGCCTTAAGTGTCCCTTGCACCCGGACGCGGAACTTGAATCCATAGAAGAGGAAAACTACTTTTTCCGGTTTTCAAAGTACCAGGAGCCGCTTTTGAAGTTGTACGAATCAAGCAACGATTTTGTTGTGCCTGCGCACCGCTTAAAAGAAATCACCGAGTTCGTGAAAGGCGGGCTTGAGGACTTCAGCATCTCGCGGCTCAAAGAGAAAATGCCCTGGGGCGTGCCCGTGCCCGGGGATAGCGAACACGTGATGTACGTGTGGTTTGATGCGCTCATCAATTACATTTCAACGCTCGGCTGGCC
>CAYIMZ010000068.1:0-3568 GCA_964364695.1 uncultured Gammaproteobacteria bacterium
ACCTAACCTTACCACCATGTTTGAGTTTTCCACCACCCAGTTTAGTATAGAGCCTTTTTGCGTTGACTTTTCCGGCAAAAGTGATAGGATAGCAGAAGTTCTTCACAATCTGACAAAACAATTCCGTGAAAGGAGTGGGCCGTGAATATTGTGGACGATGCGCTTACCTTTGATGTGAGTGATCAAGGAGCAGATGATTTAGTACTCCTGTGGACCCTCCACCCAGGAACTCCGGGCGCATATTTTTCTAGGCTGGTACTGCACCACGGCGGCATCAAGTATGAGTTCTATGTCGAGCTGTGGACCATTGAAGTGCCGGAACCGACAGTTGAGATTAACTGTAGTACGCGTTCGGGCGACGGCGAATGGGGACACTCGTATCCCAGTGAAGAAATGGCGCGTCTCTTTGAAGACCTGGAGTTTTTTACCAGGCATCTCGCTGGCGTACGGGAGATTGTCGCGGGTCCGGAGTCGAACAAGGATATCATGGAAACTCCCGATCGTATCTGGTCGCATGAGTACTGCATCAAGCTGATGATGGAGAGTATGGGCATGTGGTCCGCTGACCTGTTCATGGCCGATTGTATCGGGCGGGCACTTGGTGCGTTCATGGCATTTCGTCTGCGGGGGATGAGTTATACTCTGAAAAGTAGTGTCTTCTGACGGTCTGGGGATAAGGAGATTGCAATGGCGCGTTCTTTGGGCAGGAATGACCTGTGTCCGAAGTGCGGCAAAAAGATCAAGCACTGCCTGGGCCACCGGAGCACGCGTTCTTGGCGGATGTCGGGACTGCTCGCCGTTCTCGTGTTTGCTGTTGCTGCAGCAGCGCTGTACGACGGCGCGGCGCGTGCATGGAACGCGTGGCGCATGTCGGATCTGGAGCAGTTGCGCGCGGCGATGGATAGCCACATCAAATCCAAGCCGCTCGACAGTTGGTGGATGCTTGCGCCGCCGCTGGCAACCACGCCGGGCGAGGTGCATTGGGCGATACGCAGGACCGAAGATGTGAGGCTCCGCATCCTGGGAGACATGGAGCGCTACCGGAGCCTATCTCCGCTCGCGGACGAGATATATCGCGAGTTCTCCAAGCTGCGGGTGACGTACTTTAAGGATGGTCTGTCTACGTTCCTCGCACTATCCACTGACTCGCCGCCGATACAGGAAAGGATGCTGGAGGTGTGCTTCGTCCCCCGGGACCAGGCGGTCCGGTACGCGTTTCCATCCAGCTGCTACTACCGCCAGGACTGGCGGGCGCTCATGCTGGCGGCGGTCCGGTATCCGGACATCGTGTTCAGCGGGCTTGTTATGCACGAGCTCGGGCACGCGCTTCGGCACCAGCAGGGCGTTCCGTCCGCAGTCGCGCCACAGCAGAGCGAGAGCTACATCTTGGAAGAGATTGAGATGCACAAGCTCGAGAACGCGGTGTATAACGCAGAAACTGACGGCCGGTACTATGGGAGGGTTGACCGCATTATCGCGCGCGAGAGCGATGCGCGCGATTTCCGTGATGCAGTGCTTGGCATCACGCAGCAGGACCTCGTTGAGCTCGATGACGTTCTCGGAGCGCACAGCGCCGGGCAGGCCGTCAGCAACAGCCTGACCATGGAGCACGTTTTCTCGGTGGGCTTGCGCCACATTGAGCTGCGCGTCCCGCCGGACGAGCAGCTCGCCCAAAAGGTTGCGCTGTACCGGTGGACGGGGGATACGCTGGTCAGGTAAGGCGGCGGGCGCCAGAGACAGAGGCGGTATATGCTGCGCATTCCATGTGGGTGCGCAGCATATTTTTATTGCCTTTGGAATGCTTCTGCTTGATTTGTGCTATACTTTCCGTATGGTCAAAAAAATCCTCATTGCCATCGGCGCTATAGTGGCGTTCCTCTTCGCCGCCGCATTCATCTCCATAGTACAGGCCCGGAACGCGCCTGCTCCGCTCGTGGTTGCCAACGTGACCGAGCTGGACAAGATTGAAAAGATTTCGCGGTACCGGAGCTGTGCCGGGCACGTGACGGTTCCGCAGGACCGGCGCGAAAACAAGCGGAACATGAAGCACTACTTCTGGGTCAAGCCCGAGTACAACAAAAGCAACGAAGTGGAGATTTACGCCCCGTACGACGGGTACGTGTCAATCCTCCGCTCCGAACCCGAGCTGCGATTGGAGGGAGAGATTTGGATTGCGCCAGCCAAGATGTTCGCCCTGATGCCTCCGTTCGGCATGTGGAACTTCAGCGTCCAGCACATTGACGTGCGCGATGATTTGCGCGTGGGCGACAAGGTCAGGGCCGGGGAGCTCATCGGGCATGCCGCGCTCTCCGAGGAGCGGGGAGACTCGTTTGACATTGTGTACGCAAAACTCGGCATTCCGACGAAGCGGATAGACAACTGGACTGCCCCGTTTGCGGATCTAGACTCTCTGTTCAACCATATGTCAGACCAGGTGTTCGCCGAGTACCGCAATAAGGGGATTGCTGATGCGGGCGACATCATCATGAGCAAAGAGGCGCGGGACCAGAACCCGTGCGAGTACCAGGGCGCGGGGCCTTACTTCAGCAACCAGTTTGATGAAGACAACTGGGCCGTGCTTTCGGATTGACGGAGCTCGCGTCCTACGTACGTGTTGCGCGTAATCGGCAGGGCGCCCTAAAAAAGATGGCCCACCCCGGTATACTCACAGGGTGGGCCGAATCGCCGCGTTCGCGCGTCGTCAGGCGGGGGAGCCGAGCCGGTTGCGGAGCGGCACATTGCCGCTCGTCGCCGCGATCTGGCCGAGCTCCGTGACGTTGAGGAGGTTGATGTGCCACGCGGCGATGGCGCAGAGCATCTCGTCCTCGTGCTCGGAAAAGCCCGAGAAAGAGAAGATGAGCTCCGGGCTGACCCGGATGGCGCCACCGTACTTGTGGTCCATCTTGTTCGGGGGGCTAACGTCGCGGCTCTGCCAGCTTGAGACATGCTCCGGGTGCTGTGCCAGGCGCGCGGCTTTCTCGTCTGCGAAGTACTGATACCTCACGAAGCGGTCCGGTAGCACATAGCCCACGGCGAAACCGATGACTGGCACCACGACGACGGTGTGTGCAGGGTCCCGCCGCCAGAAGGCGAACCATCCGCCCGTGCGGTCCGGATCGCGCTTCTGGGCAATGGGCATGACGATTGTCTCGGCAACCATGTAGACAGCGTGGTACAGGTGGCTGATCGCCTCATCAGGATCGCACGTAGAGAGAACTCTCTCAATGGTCTGCACGGCTATTCTCCGTGTTTATGGGGAACTGCGGATTTGGTTTTGGTTGATTATTAAATCATGGTTTTGGGGTCGTGTCAAAAGTAGTCTTACAGAGAGGCATATTTTTCTGGTATGCTGTTGATATGAAGCGTATATTAGGCAAGCCATTTTTCAACCGCCCCACGCTTGCGGTGGCCGAGGAGATGCTCGGCAAATTTCTGGTGCGCCGGATCGGGTCAAAAGAGATTGCGTTGCCCATCACCGAAGTTGAGGCGTATGATGGTTTCAGTGATAAAGCATCGCACGCGAGCCGCGGAATGACGCAGAGGAACGCCCCCATGTTCGGGAGTGCCG
>CAYIMZ010000069.1:0-3563 GCA_964364695.1 uncultured Gammaproteobacteria bacterium
CCCATATCTCCGTATCCTATGCTTCCCCACAGATGCCAGCACAAGGTAATGGCTCGTTGCAATAGTATTGAGAACGCCCAGATGATGAAGGTACTCCAGCACATCTACGAAACCGCGCATGCCTTGAGTCTTGCTTCTTAAAACAACCATACTCACCTCGCCGAGCTGATGATAGAACATCTCGCCAAACTCAATATCGCCAGTCACTATCACTAGGCCTTGCGTCCGCGCGAACGGTATGATTGCTTCATCCGGCGCGCCAGTCATACCCGCCTCCCGGACCGCGTGCGCATCATAGCCCAAAAACCGCATATGCTCTGCAATATGCGGCGAGAGGTTCTCATCGATGAGAAACCGCGGCATACTAACGCGTTGCCGCGTGCTCAAACTCCTCAAAGTGTGTCACCCCAGAAGCGTATCTAAGCGCGGCGCGAATGTCTTCCGTCATTATGTCCGGATACTCTTCAATAACCTTGTCCGCAGTGTACCCCTCGGCGAGTAAATTTAAAATCACGTGCACGGGAATGCGCGTGCCACGAATGACCGGCTTTCCCATCATCACCTTTGGGTTGATTTCTATGCGCTCGTCGTTCATATATATGCTGCCTGTAGAATCCAAGCTTCGTCAGACTGCAGTATACCATAGCACCCGCCTCTTTGCAACAAAAAATCCCGACGCAATGTCGGGATTTTTTGGTAGCGGGGGAGGGATTCGAACCCTCAACCTCCAGGTTATGGGCCTGGCGAGCTGCCATTGCTCTACCCCGCGGCGGTGTAAGCCGCCGCTCGGTTTCCCCACGTCAAACGCTTGGGCTGACCCCGAGCTTGTCGAGGGGGAAGTTAAGCGTTTGACGTTAAGGAGAAACTTGGCGACAGGCGCAGCTTTCGGACTATTTGTCCGAAAGCGAAGCCTAAAGCCAAGCTTGGACGTGGTACCAGGGGTGGGGATCGAACCCACGACCTGAGGCTTATGAGTCCTCCGCTCTAACCAACTGAGCTACCCTGGCAAGACATGAGTGAGCCCCAAGCGCGCATAAATTTATTGACCTATGTATATATACCACACTCTGTTTAAAAAATCAAGTATCTGTGATATAATTCCCCCTATGTACATAACAGTTCACGCCGCGGCAGGAGCCGCAATCGGCACGTTCACCGCAAACCCATTGCTCGCATTCGCGGGCGGGTTCATCTCGCACCTCATCCTGGACATGATTCCGCACGGGGATGAGCGCATCAAGAAGTGGAAGCTCTTCAGGACTGTGACTATGCGCATCACCGCGGCTGCCGCGCTTGATTTTGCGGGCGTGATAGCAGTGCTCCTCTTCTTGGTCAACAACGCGGACGTAGCGCTCATGCCCGGAATCCTCGCGGGCATGGCCGGCGGCGTGGCGCCCGACGCCCTGTGGGGGTTCCACGAGCTCACCGGCACCCCGCTTTTGAACTGGTACCGCGCGTGGCACAGCAAGGGCCATGATGTCATCACCAAGAAAAAAATCACCATGATGCAAGGATTCATGGTGCAAATTCCATTGCTCATCCTATTGCTTTGGTTTGCCGTTTCCCGCTAGGATCGGTAGTTGGGCGCCTCTTTGGCCACCGCAACATCATGCGGATGCGACTCAATGAGGCCCGCATTGGTAATGCGCACGAACTTCGCTTTTTTGTGCAGCTCGGCGATGGTCCGTGCGCCGAGGTACGCCATGCCGGCCCGCAATCCACCCTCAAGCTGGTAGACAATCGGCCCGACGCTGCCGCGGTACGGGACGCGCCCCTCAATGCCTTCGGGCACGAATTTTGAGCTGTCGCTGATTGACCCCTGGCCGTACCGGTCCTTGGAGCCTTGCTTCATGGCAGCCACCGAACCCATGCCGCGGTAGGCTTTGTACTTTTTGCCGCCGACGGTGATGACCCTTCCGGGAGCCTCGTCAGTTCCCGCAAACAAGCCGCCAATCATGACCGCGTCAGCGCCGACCGCCAATGCTTTTGCAATGTCGCCGGAGTATTTGATGCCGCCGTCCGCAATGATCGGGACGCTCGTGTTCCTGCCGCGGCCTCTCACCGCGTCCGTCACCGCGCTGATCTGGGGCACGCCGATTCCCGCAACCACGCGCGTGGTGCAGATGGACCCCGGGCCAATGCCCACCTTTACGCCGTCAGCGCCTGCCTGAATCAGCGCCCGCGCCCCTTCCGCAGTGCCGATGTTGCCGGCAACAATGTCGCACCGAATGGCTGGATCTTTCTTGCACGCCTTTACGGTGTCAATGACCCCCTTTGAGTGGCCGTGCGCAGTATCAACCACAACCACGTCAGCGCCTGCTTTGGCCAAAGCGCGGGCGCGCTCAATGGTTTCTGGACCTACGCCTATGGCAGCGCCCACAACCAGTTTTCCGTGCTTGGCTCTTTTGACGAGCGCAACCTCTTTTGCCTGCGCTGCCACGGAAAGGTTTTTATGGATGATGCCAATGCCGCCCATCTCGGCCAGAGCAATGGCCATCTCGTGCTCGGTCACCGTATCCATGGGCGCGCTTGAAAACGGAATAGCAATGGCGACATTCCGTGAAAATTTCGTTTTCGTAACCGCGTTCCGGGGCCTGATGTCCGAATACCGCGGAACGAGGAGCACGTCATCAAAGGTTAACGCCTCTTTCATATGTGCTATACTAGCATCCTATGGAACATATTGCAATTCTTGATTTCGGGTCCCAGTACGCGCATTTGATTGCCCGCAGAATCCGGGAATTGGAGGTGCTCTCCAAGATATATCCCGCTGACATTGCGGCCTCCGAGCTTCCCAAAGACGTCATCGGGGTGATTCTTTCCGGGGGCCCGCAGTCCGTGTATGATGATGCGTCCCCAAAGGTTGACATGGGGATTTTTGATGCGGGAGTTCCGGTTTTGGGCCTGTGCTACGGGCACCAGCTTATGGCGCACTCGCTCGGCGGCGCCGTCGCGCCAGGGACTGTTCGTGAGTACGGCAGGGCGCGATTGGAAGTGCATGATGCGCAATCACTCCTCAACAACGTGCCATCATCAACAGTCTGGATGAGTCACGGAGATTCGGTCACTAAACTGCCAGAGGGCTTCACTGCCATTGGAACCACTCCGGATTGCCCCATTGCCGCCATGGCAAACGATGAGCGAAAGTTCTACGGCTTGCAGTTCCATCCAGAGGTGCGCCACACCGAGCACGGCATGGCCATGCTTAAAAATTTCGTGTTCGGCGCATGCGCGGCAAAAAAAAACTGGAACGCGGAGAACATGGTTGATGGCATCATCCAAAACATCAGAAAAGCCGTACAACACAAAAACGTGTTTCTCCTGGTGTCCGGAGGAGTTGATTCAAGCGTTGCGTTCGCCCTGCTGACAAAAGCGCTGGGCCAGGAGCGCGTGTATGGCCTGTACATTGATACGGGCTTCATGCGCTTGCATGAGTCGGACGAAGTCAAAGCAAACCTTGAAAAAGCCGGATTCAAAAACCTGCACATCCTGGACGCGAGCACGACATTCTATGAGCGCCTCAAAGGCGTGTGCGATCCCGAGGAGAAGCGAAAAATCATCGG
>CAYIMZ010000070.1:0-1563 GCA_964364695.1 uncultured Gammaproteobacteria bacterium
TGATTGCCGCCGCCGCAAGGCGGAAACGGAATTCGGCTTATCGGTTTTCCTGTCCATTGCAAGCGCGCATAACGCAAACGGTCACCCACTGGGTGACCGTTTGATTTTTTTGGCAAAAAAAAGAGGACACCAGTTCACTTCACTGATGCCCTCGATGACTTACGGCCCTTGTGCCGCAGTTCCTCTGGATGCCCAGATCATGCTCGTCCAGCTCGAATGGTAGGAAAGGGAGGTACGGCAATGGTCGCTGCACCTCCCCCGCTGCTACTGCGGCTGAAGCTTGGCCGGCACCCAGCCGTTCTCCAAGCAACGATTACACGGAGAAGTTGGACCTAGGGTGCGGTCGTATCCGCGACCCTCGCACGTGGAGCACCGCTCCTTGCGAAGTCCGTATGATAAGAGGATGGCGGGTGACAAGTTAGAATTGACGCCAAATCCCCAACAAGCAGAGCACCGACGACGCTCTTTGCCGCCGAGTAGATTCGCGCCCATTGAGAATCCAAAACCTCTGCATGTCTGGCAGGAGTGCTCGGCTGGCACCTTGGGAAGCGGTTCAAGTCCCTTCCCCTCGCAGAGCGGACACGGCTCGCTCATACCGAGAAACGACAAGCCAATAAGCGCACCCTTTCCCGGAGGAACCTCACCCAAACCCTCACACACTCTGCAGAAGGCCCGGTCACGGGGACAGGTGCGGCGGATCAGCTTGCCCGATCCGCCGCACCTGTCGCACTGGAAGAACACGCCCCGACCCTTTCCGTTGCACTTGGTGCAGGAAATGGTCTCCTTACGGACGCGTTCGCCTTCGCGAGAGCGACCATTCTGGTGGGGCTTCTGATGCTCGCTTGGCCCCTGTTCTGGACGACCAGCGTGTTGCCGGTCGTACTGCCGCCGCCTGTCAGGGTCCGACAGGATCTCGTGCGCCTCATTGATGAGCCGTACGATGGGGTCATCCATGTCGCCATGGACATCTGAGTGATGTGACCGCATCACCCTGCGGTAGCCTTTCTTGACTTCGTCAGGAGAGGCGTCTGGCGAGATTCCGAGAATCTCGTAGTATGATGCGCTCATGGAGGCATCTCCCTTTCAGAGCGTGGCAGTTAAGAAAAAGGACATTTTCTGATTTCTGAACTAGAATTATAGCATTTCTATCTAAAATTGTCAATATTAAGAAAAAAACAACCCTATTTAGGCTGTTTTATGCCCTATCAGTAAATAGTATTCCAATCAATTATTCTCGTTGATTGCTTGATTTACTAATGCGTCTGCGCGCTTGTTTTTTAGCCGCAAGACGTGCTTTGCGTCATAGGATGAAAAGCCCTGAAGCAGATTCCATGCTTTCACAAAAAGCGGCTGCAAGCCCTTGTCGCGCACCTTGTACTCCCCTTTGATCTGTTTGATGATAAGCTCGCTGTCCATGAGAACGCTGACCTCGCGAGCGCCGAGCTTTTTCGCCTCTTCCAATCCCCGGATCAATGCGTGATACTCGGCCTGATTGTTGGTTGCCCTGCCGATGTATTCAGAAATCTCTTTGACGGTCTTGCGCGCTCCGTCCGCAATCACAAC
>CAYIMZ010000070.1:1663-3520 GCA_964364695.1 uncultured Gammaproteobacteria bacterium
CGGCCGTCCTGTCCCATCAAAAACACATCCGCAACGCGGCAGCCGTAGGAGACGAATTTCGGGGTTGCGTTGCCCACGCCGTGCGGCTCAAGCCGCTTCAAAAGTTCCAAGAGCTCCCAGTCTATCTGGTCCAACGAGAGCTCCGTGTCTATGGCAAGGGCTTTGACCAAATCTGCGTCCGAGAGCTTTGCGTCCGCAATCGCATTGAGCTTGGCCGCAAACGGCGCGAGCGCGTCTCCTGACTTGAGCGTGAACCCGCACGCGCCCTCGTGCCCGCCAAAGCGTTCCAGGTATTCGCTCGCTTCAGACAGGGCTTGGGTGATGTTGAATCCGGGAATGGAGCGGCCCGAACCCACCAAGCCTTTCTCGGACTTGGTGACCACGAGCGAGGGCCGCCAGAACTGTTCCGTGATTCTGCCGCTCACCAAGCCAACCACGCCAACGGGCCAGTCCTCGCCAAGTGCTACGAGCACTTTTGCCGGGAGCTGGTTTTTGACCTGTTCGCTCGCTTCTTTGGTGATGCGGACGGTTTGGGCTTGGCGCTCTTTGTTGGTCTCGTTCAGGGATTGGGCCAATGACGCGCCGCGCGACGCATCACTCGTTTCCAAAAGCTCATACGCGGTGTTCGCATGGTCAATCCTGCCTGCCGCGTTGAGCCTCGGGGCAATCATGAACCCGATCTCGTACGCGCGTAAGGCGCGGGGGTCAATCTGGCTGCCGGAGATGAGCGACTGCAAGCCCGGCCTCTTGGTTTTAGCGAGCACCTTAAGCCCGAAGGCTGTGAACACGCGGTTCTCGCCTTTGAGCTCAACCATGTCCGCGACTGTTGCGATTGCCACCACATCCAAAAACCACTTCTCCTGGCCTTCGGGAAGTTTGAACGACGACCACAAAGCCTGGCACAACTTGAACACGACCCCGCACGCGGCCAAACCCTTGAACGGGTATGTTTCGCCCGAAAGGTGCGGATTCAAAAACGCGGTGACCTCTTGCGGAAGTTCGGCAGGCTCCTCATGGTGGTCGCAGATGATGACGTCAATGCCCTTGGAGCGCGCGTACGCGACCTCTGCGACTGATGACGTCCCGCAGTCAACCGTGATGATGAGTTGCGCGGTTTGCTCCGCGATGTAGTCAATGGCGCCGGTGTTGAGGCCGTAGCCCTCTCTTTCGCGGTGCGGTATGTACGCGCGGGTATCGGTGACGCCAGCCAGGCGCAAAGTCTCAACGAGCAGGACCGATGACGTGACCCCGTCCGCATCATAGTCCCCGTACACGAACACGGGCTGGCTTTGGTCGCGAGCGGCTGTAATGCGGTTCACGGCCTTGCGCATGTCCCGAAACAAAAACGGATCATGCAGATCTTGGTACTGCGGATTCAAGAATGCGCCAATCTCGGCTTTTGACGTGATGCCGCGGTTGGCGAGCAACTGCAACATAACCGGATGCGCGTCCGGATATTCTGCGGCACGACCTCCGTCAATTACCTCTGAAATTTTCCAGTTACGCATGCATTCGCTGCGAGAGCCTCCGGTAGACCCAGCCGGCCGCGAGCATGGTGGTCGGTATGCTCCATAGGAGGCCGATTCCAAGGGCAATGACGCCGAGGATGTTGATGCCCAGCATTGCGAGCCACAACAGCGCCAAATGCCAGAACGCGCCGCGGGTCATCTTCCAGCTCTCTTTGAGCGACTCAATGGGCCCTTGATCTTTATCAATAATCACGTACGAGAAGAGCTGGAGCCGCACCATGAGGATGACGCCCGGCACCACGAGGAGCACGAACCCCGCTGCCACCGCGAGCGCGTACGCGAAGGTCGCCAGAACGTAGTTCACCAGAAAGCGCGCCCCGGAAAACAG
>CAYIMZ010000071.1:0-3405 GCA_964364695.1 uncultured Gammaproteobacteria bacterium
GGGATTGATATCATCGGCACCGGGGACTTCACATTCCCGGCGTATGGTAGCGAAATGGAAAAGGAGCTGGAGCCGATCGGCGGGGGGCTGTATTCGTTCAAGCGCAGGGATGAGGTCGGCGCAGTACCGGTCAAGAATGACCGGGATCCGAAGTTCATCATCACCACGGAAATTTCCAACATCTACAAGCGGCACGGCAAGGTGCGGCGCATCCATACCGTCATAGTCGCACCGGGGCTTGATGAAGTGAAAGAGCTTAACAAGCAGCTGGACAAAATCGGAAACATTAAAGCGGACGGCAGGCCAATCCTCGGGATGGATGTTAGCGACATGACAAAGCTCATTTGGTCCGTGTCAGAAGACTTCATCATCATTCCAGCGCACGCGTGGACGCCGTGGTTCGCCATATTCGGTTCCAAGTCAGGGTTTGATTCAATAGAGGAATGCTTTGGGGATTTAACGCCGAAGATTTATGCCATTGAAACCGGTTTGTCGTCCGACCCTGCCATGAACTGGCGGCTCTCGCAGCTGGATAATGTTTCAATCGTCTCAAATTCAGACGCCCACTCTTTGCCGAACCTGGGGCGCGAGGCAACAGTGCTTGAGCTTGAGTCCGCGGCAATTATGAACATCAAGACCGCTCTGCAGAAAGGTGCGTCAGAAAAAAATAAAATCAGCTACACCATTGAGTTCTACCCGCAGGAAGGCAAGTACCACTACGACGGGCACAGGGACTGTAAGTTCGTGTGCGAGCCAAAGGAAACCAAACGCCTGAAAGGAATTTGCCCCATGTGCAAGAAGCCGCTCACCGTAGGGGTTGACTACCGTGTTTCCGAGCTTGCGGATCGCGATGAGCCGAAAAAGCTCGGGGAGTTCAAGTACATTGTGCCCTTGCAGGAGATCATCGCGGACGCGTTCGCCCAGAAAAAGGGGACCAAGCGCGTGCAGGAGACGTACGATGCCATGATTGCCTCAATCGCGGATGAGTTTACGTTGCTTCTTAAGACGCCGCTTGCGGATATAGAAGCGTTCGGCATTTCTGAAATCGCGGAAGGGGTGCGGAGAGTCCGCGAGGGCGAGGTGCGCATAGAGCCCGGGTACGATGGGGAGTACGGCGTGGTGTCGGTGTTTGCCCCGGATGAGCAGGTGTCCGCCAAAAACAAGCAAAAAACCCTGTTTTAGTTCTTGCGTTGGGGCAATCTCCTGGCGCAAATGAAAAACCCGTCTACTATTTTCGCAGGCGGGTTTTTCATTTTTGTTTTAGCGCTTCTTTTTGCGTCGTGAAGTCTTGCGCTTTGCAGTGCTACGGCGCTTGGTCGTTCTCCGCTTTGCCGTCTTGCGCTTTGCCGTCTTGCGGCGTTTTCGTGCTGCCATATTTTTGTCTTCGCTTTATGTTTGTTTGTTACGCGGTACGACTACACCGCGCAATATTGTTATCTGCATTATACCACGTGTCAAAATAAAACAATACTCATTTTTTGTAAACCTGTGGACAACTTTTTGCAACATTTACAAACACGAACAGATTGAGTATGGCGTTTTGTTACTGCTGGGACTGCATTTGCTCTTTCATTGCCTCGCCCCTTTGGATACCCGCTTCCACCTCCTGCCGTATCTGCGCAAGCGCCGAGTCTGGAATGCTGAAACTATTCGGTATGCTGACGTTGCCGACGTTCGGGGTCATGTCCGGAATCATGGCGCTTATGTCCGGCGCACCCGGCGGCAGCTTGATAATCGGGTTGATGCCGGTGGGCAGGCCGATTTCGTTCAGGGTGATGTCCAGCACCACGTCGGGCCCGCCGGTGCCGGTCGGGTACGGAAAGGCAATCGGCATAACCGGAAGGTCTATGTGGGCGGACAAGACCATGGTGAGCGTGTCTGCTGTTTTGTTGAATGACTTAATGGCTACGAACGGCGGCAGGTACGGCGCTATCATGCTCCTGTCCAGATACTTCGTAACCTCGTTTCCGATTTTCTGTTTTATTTCCTCGTCGCTCGGGATCTGGCTCTGCGCTTCAGGCGGCAGGTCGGCCGGAATGAGCGAAGCGTACTGGCTCTTAAAGCTATCGTACGCCATATCAATTTCTTTTTTGAGGTCTACGTTGACATCAACCTCAATGTTTTTAACTCCCATCCTTCCCGATTGGTAGGTGCCGGCCGGAATATTGAGCTGCCCCAGGTTGACAATGTTTTTCCCGGGGTACAGCGTTTTCACTCCGCTTGCGGGCAGCACCACCACGTCTTTGCCTTCGCTGTTGGTGAAGATGAGATCATCAAGCTCTACCCGCACCTCGGGAACACTCACCGAGGGCCGCAGGTTGGGTGGGTCAGTGAGAAAGACGTTGATCTTGCCGAATATGAATTGGAAGTACGGCGACAGCAGTACGCCGATGACAATGGAGCCGGCAATGAATTTCGGCAGCTTGACAGTTGCCACCGCGACGATGACGGCCGCCAAGGCAGCTGCGCCCATGATGAGCAGCTGCGTCCCGCTCGCAAAGGTACCCTGGTACGTTTCCGTCAGGAGGGAGGTAACGTACGCGAGCACCGGGACGAGCAGCAGCCCCACCGGGATTGACACGGATTTTTTCATATCATTTTTTTAATGCTATGTTCAGGTAAGTATAGCACTTCTCAAAACAAAAACCCACCATGTGCATGGCGAGTTTTTGGTGGACCTGAGGAGACTCGAACTCCTGACCTTCGCCTTGCAAAGGCGTTGCTCTACCAGCTGAGCTACAGGCCCGCGCGAGAGTCGGCCGATTTAAATTGCCGGACGCAGGAGCTTTCCCGCGGTGCCTTCCAGGAAGCCCTGGTGCAGATTGGTGATGGCAAGCAAGCCCGCGAAGATGAATCCCAGGCCGACGAGCTTGTACATCAGCCGGGTGCCGCCCATGGTGCCGAGCTTGGACTCTGCCCAGTTGCTGTACCCGGCGAACTGGACCACTGCTTCTGTTTTCCAGACGAGCAGGAACCCGATGAGCACGAGGATGATTCCGACGACGATTCTCATGGTGTTTTATTTTAGTCTGCTGGTGGACGGTGAGGGGATCGAACCCCCGGCCTTCTCGGTGTAAACGAGACGCTCTAACCAGCTGAGCTAACCGTCCTGGTGCCCGGGGCGAGACTCGAACTCGCAAGGCCTTGCGGCCGCTACCACCTCAAGGTAGTGCGTCTACCAAATTTCGCCACCCGGGCGCATGAGCGCGACAACCGTATCCTACCAAACAAAGAGCAAAAAATCAATCACACAAAGCCCGGCGTTCGCCGGGCTTCTCGTCAATCGTGTTATGCCTTGACCTCCTTTAATCGTTTCTTCGTGGTCCGCAGGTAGTACGGCCTGCTCTGGCGGGTGCGGTACGTCCGGACGAGTTCAAATTTTGTCAAAGACGGCATTGCGATGGG
>CAYIMZ010000072.1:0-3333 GCA_964364695.1 uncultured Gammaproteobacteria bacterium
CGTGCTCCGCCCCGAAAAGCTCCTTTGCGCGGTCCCGCGCCAGGTTCTCAATCACGTCAATGAATTCGTTGCCCCCGTAGTAGCGCTTGCCCGGGTAGCCTTCTGAATACTTATTCGTCAATGGCGAACCCAAAGCCTCCAAGACGCTCCTTGAGACCAGGTTCTCCGAGGCAATCATTTCCAGGCCCTCCCGCTGCCTCGCGACCTCGTTTTCAATTTGTTTCGCAACTTCCGGGTCGGATTTTTGCAACTGTGACATATGTTTGGTTAAAAAATGCGGACCCCCATCCGACTATGTTGGTATCATACCCCCTGGGGCGGGTTTGTCAAAATGAAAGGGGGCGGCCGCCGGTTCTTATGAACCATTGGCCGCCCCCCAGTAACGGTCGACTACCGGAGCTCTTTGAGTTGGGGCAGGATGCGCCCGAGTCTTGACTGGACCTCGCGGCAGTGAATTTGGAATGCATCCTCACTCACGAATCCGACAACTGGATTGCCTGCCCGGCGCCAAATTGAGCTCTCCGGCTCGGTTCCAAGTCCGAGCAGGAGTTGTGTGGTATCAGTCCGCAGGCTCGCCTTGGAGCGCTGGAGCGTCGTGCGTATGGAAGGTGTGTGTGAGAACATTACTCCGGACCCTTCGCGCGTCACCACCAGGACAAGCGGATCGCTCGGCTCTTCGTGGTATCCAAGGGAGATGGCAATGGGCCTCCCGCCAGGCACGTCGCCCTTTTTCCCAAAGGCGACCACTGCGCGGCGCGGCTTGACCTTGTGCGCGTTTGCGGCGGCTGCAAGCACCCAGGCGAGCATGGATTGGTCTGTCGTGTCACAGCTTCCCAGGCTGTACCCGTTCGTCTGCATGCGCTCCACCAGGTCCGAGAGCGCGTCCACTTCGCTCTCTCCCTGTATTGAACGGTCTACCACCTGTTCAACAACGCTCAAGATGAGCACGAGCGCGATGTACGTTCTGTCCATTGGCTGTACGGCAACCGTCCCTTTGTCGTTGGGCAAGACAACAGATGCTCTGATGCCGCTGTTTGGTCCGTACACTCGGCGCTGGCTCGTTGGAGAGCCCGTGCCGTTGTCAATGACCACGCGCACGCCCGCATTCCAGGGCCACCACTGTCCGTGGTCCCTGATGAGATCTGCCACGTCGCTCGGCAGGCTCGGCTTCTGCTCGCGCAGGAGTTCATAGATGTATGCGCTCCAGGCGGCATGGTCTTCGGGCATGATATCACCGCGCGCGAGCAGGCCGGTGTTGATGAAGAGCGCGGCCAGGAACAGTTTTGTTGCTCCCGGAATCTTCAGCCCGAGCAGGAGTGCGATGTGGTGCAGGTACAATGTTGCATCTACTGCGTACCGGAACGCGCAGTGTGCGCTCTGATCATCGATCGGCGGCAGGCCACGTAGCTCGCCAAGCCGCTTGGTGCTGCCGCTCAAGAGATCGCGGTCAATGGGCCCCATGATCCTCACCAGCTCGCCGAGCGCTTCCTTGCACTCCGTGAGCAGTTGGACCACAATGGGGTCGCTGGTCACATGGTGCGTGCTTACCGGGATGCGCTGGAGATTTTGTACCAGGGCAATGCACTGACACACCAGCCGTTCTGCGCGGTACTGGGCGCGCTTTGCGTTCCACCTGCGGCTCTTCTTGTGTTCTGCGCGCTCGCGGGCAACAGCCGCCATCACCGCATCAAAGAGTTCTTCGCGCCGTTCGGCGAGCTCTTCGGGGATGAAGACGACCTGCAGCTCGGATTCGCGGTACTGTTCCAGCCACCTGACCTGGTCCGGCCCGATGGGCGCGCGGGCCGGGATCGGAATGCCGCCGCCTGTCCATTGGTCAGAGGTGATGTCCTCAACCGAGTACGCGCGCCATCCGTGTTCCAAGTGGTCACGGATTTCTTGGGGGGTAACGTACGCGCCCAGGACGCTCTTCCGGGCCGGGCCAACGTCTACGCCGCTCGGGATTCGCACGATGAGTTGCATGGCTCGTAGCTCCTTGTTGTGCTTCTCTGGTTTGAATTCAGTTTCCAAATGTGCTGCTTGTTGCTGACCTGTTTTTATCACTTTTTTGTAGCTTTGTCAATATTTTGTGTTGCGCTGGCAGGGGCGGCATGGTACGATTCTCACATATGAAATTCTGGCTTGTGCTGCTGGTTTCAATGGTGGCGTTAGACATGGGGGCTGGTGCTGCGCGCGCGCAGGACGATGCCCCTGGACCAAGCGCGGAACCAGAGGACTTTTTTTCGTTTGTCGCGGAAGTGCGCGTGCCCGAGCAAGGCGCGCGGGACGTGGTTGCCGCAGGAGGCGTGGTTGACATCAACAACCCGGTTGAGCAGGACGTGCTCGCGCTGGGGGGCACGGTCATCATCCAGGCGCAAGTATCTGGTGATGCGCGCGTAGCCGGCAGGCTCGTGGTGATCCGATCAGACATTGGCGGCAACCTGGCAGTGCTCGCGGAGCGCGTTGAAATTGCGGCGGATGCAACCATCAGCGGTTCTGTTGAAATCCGCGCCAAGGACGTGGTGATTGACGGAACCATCCTGGGCGACGCGCACATTGTATCTGAAACACTCTCGCAGAACGGCACAATTTCCGGGGAGCTCACTCATGATCCCGTCACCAAGCCGGACCGTACGCGCTCTCCGCTCGGGTGGTTTTTCCGCATCGTGAGCTTGTTCGGCATGCTCGTGGTGGGCTTGGTGCTTGTGACCCTCTTTCCGAACTCCATACGCAAGGCGGTGCACGGGTCAATCAAAAATCCGGGCAGAGACTTCTTGTGGGGCTTGGCAGTGTTCGCGGCAACGCCCATTGCCGCGCTTGTGCTTGTGCTCACCATTATCGGCCTGCCGCTCGGGCTGCTCGCCGCTGTTGGGTACGCTATGGCGCTGTACCTCGCGAACATTATGGTCGGCCTGGTGCTCGGCACCTACCTTGTGGGCGCTATCCGCGGCCGCGAGCACGCCCAGAAAGCGTCTCTCGTCGCCATCATGGCGCTCGGCGTGTTTGCGTTTTGGCTCATTACCGGCATTCCGGGCATTGGCGTGGTGCTGAAGCTGGTTGCCATGATCTGGGGGTTGGGCTTGCTCTTAAACCTCACGTTCCGCGCACTTAAGACGCTTGAGGCGTAACGCTCTGGTATGGACGTCAATCCCAAGATTTTTAAGCCGTACGATATCCGGGGCATCTACCCGAGCGAGATCAATGAAGACGCCGCGTACCGCATCGGCAGGGCGTTCGTTGCATTTTCGGGCGCGCAAAAAATCATTGTCGGCCGCGACGCGCGCACGTCAGGCGCGTCTCTCCAGGAATCTCTGGTCCGCGGCATTATTGAGCAGG
>CAYIMZ010000073.1:0-3315 GCA_964364695.1 uncultured Gammaproteobacteria bacterium
TCTGGAAGTTGAAGCTGGTTACGCTGGCAAGTGTCCCCTGGATGATGGCGCCAACATCCGGGTAGGTTGTGGAAGCTGCAAGCATCATATGATGTAGCGGCGTGTGATGTAGCGGCGTGGACGCCGAAGGCGGCCTCGACGCTTTTCATTATACCATCCCGTTGACAAAAACAAAAGAAAAAGGTACACCTAGTGTGCTCGTCCGCTCGAGCGTTTCGCCCTTTTCACCCACGTCCATAGCCACGCGGCGATTGCGACCCTCCGCAACATCCGCGAACTGGATGTGCTGTATGGTGCCCTGCACCATGTTGGTCGAGGGCAATCCTTGGAAGAAAGCGCATTTCAGATCTTCTTCCGGAGATTCCAGGGGCTCCGTATGAGCCTCGGGAGGCCATGGGAGAAGCTCGCGCACGCAGCACAGGACGTGCGCGCGTAGCGCACGTAGTCAACAACAACTCGTCAGAGCGGACGAACAACACAGCCGCCCTCCTCCATCGGAGCGCGGCTGTCTTATATTACACGTTATGTTTTCCTAAATCTCGATCTCCCCTCTTCCACAATCACGAGAGACCGCGCCAGCTGGCGCTCATCAACAGACATCAAAAACGTGCCGAGCACGCGCTTGATGTCCTTGGCAGGATAAAAAGACGGGACCCGTACAACGATAATCCCGTAGTGCTTCTCCGGAGGAAAAACTATGGTATTGGCAAAATCCAAATCTCGCGTGACGATGACCATCTCGCGCTCTTTTGCCCACGAGGCTATGTCCCCATCAGTCGCTCGGTCAAGTCCCACATCGCGGACGTGCGAAACGTCGTGCCGCTGGTCGAACACTTCTGTTGCCGAATACGGGATGTTAGCGTCCAGCAAAAACTTCTTGGACCTGGGTTTCTTCACCTCTAAGCCAGCCGCCGACGTACTGTATCGCCGCGGTAGCCTGCTCTCTGGTTAAGCCGTACTCCTTCTGAATCTCATCAAAATCCATGCCACCCTCAAGCGCGCCCAACACTTCCTCAACAGTCACGCGCGTTCCGGCAATGGTGGGTTTACCAAATCTGATTTTTGGGTCAATGGCGATGGTATCCATAGTGCCATAAGTATAGCAAAAAATGAACTCTTGAGCAACCAACTACAGCCACCCCTTGCCCTTGGCATCCGCAAGCTCCTCGTAGAGCTTCTTTTCCTTGCGCGAAAGTTTGGACGGAATGATAACATCAGCGACCACGATGTGATCGCCCTTGGATGATGAGTGCACGTGCGGCACGCCTTTGGCGTTGAGCTTGAAGCGGGTGCCCGGCTGCGTGCCAGATGGAATTTTCAAATTGACTGGCCCATGGACAGTTTCAACCTGGATAGTATCCCCTAACGCTGCCTGACTGACAGAAACTGGTTCATGTGTGATGATAGTATAGCCATCCCGCTCAAAGCGTTTGTGGCTCTTTACGCGGATGTGGACATAGAGGTCGCCTGGCTGACCGCCTCGCTCCCCTGCGTGCCCGAGTCCGGACATTTTTACGGTCTGGCCGTTGTCTATGCCGCTAGGGATTTTGATCTTCACTTCCTGCGGCCTTTCGTACACGCCTTGCCCATGGCACTCCTTGCACGGCACGTCCGCGCTCTTCCCTTCTCCGCGGCACTCCGGGCACACGCTAGCGGACTGGAACGTGCCGAGCAATGTTGAGCGCGTGTGCACGATTTGGCCGCTCCCTTCGCACCGGCCGCAGGACGAAATCTTGGTACCCGGCTCTGCGCCGTTGCCCTTGCATCTGTCGCATTTTGTGACGCGGTTCAAACGAATCGTGCGCTCTGCGCCAAATACCGCATCAAGAAAATCAATGCTCATCTCAATCTCCATGCTCGCACCCTGGCGCGGGCCAGAGCGTTGACGCGACCTTCGGCCTCCGCCGAAACCAAACACCTCGCTGAAAATATCACCAAGGTCCCCGAAATCCATATTAATGCCACCGCCAAACCCGCCGCCCTGGGCTTGCCGCATAAAATCATCCCAGTTCATTCCGGTTCCGCCAAACCCCTGGCCCGAAAACGCGGAATCCCCGAACTGGTCATACTGCTTGCGCTTTTGCTCATTACCGAGAATCTGGTATGCCTCGTTCAGCTCTTTGAACTTGGCCTCATCCCCGCCCGCTTTGTCCGGATGCAATTCATGGGCCTTCTTGCGGAACGCCTTCTTAATCTCATCCTGCGTTGCGCTTTTCGCAACTCCTAATATTTGATAGTAATCCTTTGGCATATGGTTCCCCCTCCGGCACGGCGGGGGTTGTCAGGGGTGGTTGGGAGTGGCGATTCCCCCTCCTTTTCAAGGAGGGGGTCAGGGGGTGGTTGTTCGGTTACACCTTTTATGACAATTCATCGCACCACTCTTTAACTTTTCTCGCCACAGCCTCTGGGTCTTCTGTAATATCAGAATCTGATACGCGTTTTACTGTTAAGCCTTTTGCCTGGAAAAATTTTTCCTTTGCTTCGTCATTTTTCAAAACATCCTGATCGTTATGCGTTTCGCCGTCTACTTCTACAACTAAATTGAGTTTTGGGCAGTAGAAATCGGCTACAAACGAGCCAATGCTGTGCTGCCGCCGAAACTTATAGCCGATTTGGGAATTCTTGAGCTTGACCCACAGCCAACGCTCCGCGCCAGTTGGATGATTCCTTAACTCTTTGCGAATGTCTTTAAGGTATCGCTTATTGTGGATTAGAGCCATACCACCCCCTAGCCCCCTCCTCAATTGAGGAAGGGGAACTTTATTTTAGCAACCTCCCCCTCCTTGACCAAGGAGGGGGTCTGGGGGTGGTTCTTACTTCCTGTCCTCAAACCCCAAACCCGCATTGGTCTGCGGTGCGTCCGCAACCTTGATTTCCCCGAATTGTGACTCGTACTTCTTAATATTATCTTGAAGTGCGTTCACGATTCGTTTCATGTGGCCCGGGCTGGTCTGCACCTTGCTGACGACTTTGCCGGAAATACCTGCCACGTTCATGAATACCATCATGAACTCTTCCTGGGTGTGGTTCACCTGCATCATGTTCGCGTACTCACCCCCAGGGATGTTGTCCGCAATCTGAATCTGCTGCTGTTTAGGTTGCTGTTGTTCGTTCGCCATAGTTACTTTTTATCCTCCTTCTTAACTTCCTCGTACTGTCCCTCAACGGTGTCGGACTTTTTGCCGCCGGACGAAGCAGAAGCGTCACCTGACGATTTGGCAGCCTCTTCCTGGGCCATCTTGTTCAGGACTTCGCCTATTTTCTGCATCTCTTTGGAGAGTTCCTCCGCAGCCTTGGTGATGGCTTCCTTATCAT
>CAYIMZ010000074.1:0-3240 GCA_964364695.1 uncultured Gammaproteobacteria bacterium
ATTGACACAAGCCGAACATGACGGTAAAGTGATTCGTTACTCACAATGTAGCCAGCGAACCTTCACAAAGAAAGGCTCTACCGTGGAAAATCTGGCATTAGGTCTGCCGAATGGAAGCCTGCAGGCCAAGACGCTTGAACTGCTTGAGAAAGTCGGAATCAGCGTCACGATGAGCGGACGCAGTAGTAAAGCTGTCCTGCGAGGAACCGACCTATTCAGCCATGTCTTGTTCATGCGGCCGCAGGATATCCCGGATATGGTCGCGCACAACCACATAACCTGCGGCATCTGCGGCTGGGACTGCGTTGTTGAATTCAGGCCCCAGCTACTCGAAGCAGATTATGTGGATAAGACGCTGGTGCGGGTAGCTGACTTCAGCTTCTCGCGGAGGTCATCTGTTCCGGCACGTGTTATCGCATTCAGCCGAAAGGGCGGTTATGCCCCCGACATAAACAGAGTGGGCATCCGCATCACTACGGAATACCCAAACATCACCAAACACCGATTCCCCAATGCCGAAATCGTCTTTTCGCACGGAGGGACGGAAGCCAAGGTCGCCGCAGGAGCGTTTGAGCTTGGCGTATGCATCACTGAGACCGAAGCGTCCATAGAAGAAAACGGCCTACGCATCGTCAATGAGCTCATCGTTTCTCCGGTGGTACTCGTGTCAAACACGTTGACCCAGGAAATCCAGGCTCTCGGTGATATGCTCAAGGGTGCCCTGGATGCGGAAGCGGTCCAGCTCGTCAAGATGAACGCGCCCAACGAGCGCGTTCGCGACGCAATCGTTGCCGCCTTGCCGTCCCTCTCGTCCCCCACGGTCAACAAACTGGCCAAAGCAGGATTTGCGATTGAGGCCGTCGTGCCAAAGCAGCACCTTGTGGAACTCTTCATCAAACTCCGCGCGTGCGGCGCGTCCGGATGGATACAGCACGACCTCAACACGGTTGTACGATGAAATGAAGTACGCGGAATATCTGTCCGTGTTAGTCGGTTCAGATACCCTATGGTGTCTGAACCGATTTTTTTATCACGTTTGACACAAACCCCGCCTTTCTGCTACTATGTAAACCATTCATGCTACTCCAGATTCTTCAAGTCATCTTCGCGGTTCTGCTCGTCACCGCCATCCTCATGCAGCAGAAAGGCACGGGCCTGGGCGCGGCGTTCGGCGGGGGCGGCAACATGTACCGCACCAAAAAGCGGGGCAGTGAAAAGGTGCTCCACATCGCCACCATCGTGTTTAGCCTCATCTTCTTTGGTCTGCTCGCAGCAGACATTTTCGTCATCTAATTCGCGCGAACCCGCACCCTTCTTCGTGGGTTCACAGGGTATGATCCGTTTTTCCTTTTGGAACAGTATTGCCGGCTACTTCCAATCAATCGCCAAAAAACTCTCGCGCAGAGCAGAACATTCGCTTACCGAAAAAACGGACCAGGATTTCGTGTTTGAGGTGATCGGCGAAAAGCGCTTCCCGAACGCGACCCAGCTCAAGTACCTCACCAAGTTCTACAGCCCCACCGAGCTCCTCATCAGTAAAATTGCGCTCTTCTTAGCACTCGCCTCTTCGCTCGCGCTCGGCATCCTGCTCTACCAGAACAACCTGGTGCGCAAGCCCGCAGAGGGCGGGGAGTACGCGGAAGCGGTGATTGGCGCGCCGACCTACATCAACCCCCTGTTCGCGCAGACTAACGACGTGGACCAGGACATTGCCCGCTTAGTGTTCGGAAGCCTCATGAAGCTTGACGAGAACGGAAACCTGGTGGCTGACCTTGCCGAGCGCTACGACATTGACCCGCTCGCGACCACGTACACGTTCACGCTGCACCCCGGAGCGCGCTGGCACGACGGCGAGCCGCTTTCGGCCCAGGACGTGCTGTTCACGGTCCAGAGCATCCAGGACCAAAGCTTCAAGAGCCCGCTCTACGTAACGTTCCGCAACGTGCGCGTGCAAGCGCCTGATGAGCGTACCGTAAGCTTCACGCTCGCCGAGCCGTTTGCCCCGTTCCTCTCGGTGATGACGTTCGGCATCCTGCCCGAACACCTCTGGCAGGATGTGGACCCGGCGCACGCGATCCTCGCGGAGCTCAACCTCAAGCCGGTCGGCAGCGGGCCCTACCGGTTCGGCCAGTTCGTGAAAGACAAGAACGGCAACATAAAAGAGTACCGCCTGGAGCGATTTGACGAGTACTACGGCCCGGGCCCGTTCATCAAGGACCTCACCCTCAAGTTCTTCGGGAGTTTTGAAGAGGCGTACGCGGCGTTTGAGAGCGGCAACGTGGACGGCATCGGGTTCCTGCCCCAGCACCAGACCCCTGCCAATACCGATCAAGCCGCGGTCCACAAGTTCTCCCTGCCCCAGTACACGGCGCTCTTCTTCAACCAAGCCGCAAACCCTGCGCTGAAAGAGAAAGAAGTGCGCCTCGCGCTCTCGCTCGCAACCGACAAGCGCGGCATCATTGATTCGGCGTTCGGAGGCGATGCGCTGCCCGTGGCCGGGCCCATCCTTCCGGGCATGCTCGGGTACGCGCAGACAAAGTCCGCAACGCTGTTTGATCCGGCCCAGGCAGAGAAGCTCTTGGATGATGCGGGCTGGAAGCGCGAGAGGCCGGAGAGTGAGGACGCGGAAGCTGCCGGGGCTGCTATTGTCACCCGGGGCAGTACGACCTTAGGGACTCAAGGCGAGGAGCAACTGCCGTACACGCGGACAAAAAATAACGCCGAACTTGCTCTCACGCTCACCGCCATCCAGAGGGACGACTCAATCATTGTGGCGGAAACGCTGCGCGACCTCTGGCAGGGAATCGGCGTCAAGGTGAACCTCAACATCGTGGAGATCGCAAGCATCCAAAAAGATATCATCAAGCCGCGCGCGTACGAGGTGCTCCTGTTCGGCCAGATTATCGGCAAAGACCCGGACCCCTACCCCTTCTGGCACTCGTCCCAGGCCAATGACCCGGGCTTGAACCTCGCACTGTACCAGAACAAAGCGGTTGACGCGCTCCTGGAAGATGCCCGCAAGACGAGCGATGCCGCGACGCGCGAACAAAAGTACGCCGCGTTCCAGACCCAACTCTCGCAAGACGTTCCCGCCATATTCCTGTACAGCCTGCAGTACGCGTACCTCACCCCGGAGAACCTCAAGGGGATTGCCACGGAACGCATCAACCACCCCTCGGATCGGTTCGCGAACATCGCGTCCTGGTACATAAAAACCAAAAAGCGCCTGCAGTTTTAAAA
>CAYIMZ010000075.1:0-3203 GCA_964364695.1 uncultured Gammaproteobacteria bacterium
TCTTTCTTGGCTCCGGGGGAGGGATTCGAACCCACGACCAAGAGATTAACAGTCTCCTGCTCTACCGCTGAGCTACCCCGGAACGTCAGAGTTGGGACTTCGGCTTTCGCGTGCCGCTTACGCAGCCCGCTACAGCCTTCGCCCGCCTCTTCCTTTCAAATTTTCCGTTAACTCACGAGTACGTGAGCCCAACGGAAAATTTGTGAATTATAAAACATCAGTAGTCATTCAGACGCTTCATGGTATCAGCTTCCTGGATTTTTTCAAGGGCCTTGGCCTCAATCTGGCGGATGCGCTCGCGCGTGACCCCGAACTCCTGGCCCACCTCCTCCAGGGTGTGCGCGATGCCGTCCCCAAGCCCGAACCGCATCTGCAGGATTTTTTGTTCGCGCGGGGTCAGCCGCTCAATGGCGATTTTCACGTGGTCCTTGAGTATCTGCATGGACGCAATCCGGTCCGGACTCACGGTTTTCACGTCCTCAATAAAGTCGCCTAAGGTTGAATCTTTGTCATCATCATCCCCGACCGACGTTTCCAAGGACACGGTATCCTGGCTAATCTTGCGGATGTGGTGGATTTTTTCCAGCTCCTCGCCCATCTCGGCGGCAATCTCCTCGGGCAAGGGCTCGCGCCCCAGATCCTGAATCAGCCTGCGCTCCACCTGCTGGTAGCGGTTGATGGTTTCCACCATGTGCACCGGAATGCGGATGGTGCGGGACTGGTCCGCAAGGGCCCGGGTGATCGCCTGGCGAATCCACCAGGTCGCGTACGTGGAAAACTTGAACCCCTTGCGGTAGTCAAACTTTTCCACGGCCCGGAACAAGCCGATGTTGCCCTCCTGGATCAAATCCAGGAGCGACAAAGAGCGGCCTGTGAACTTTTTTGCGATGGAAACGACCAAGCGCAGATTTGCCTCAATCAGTTTTTTCTTTGCTTCCAAATCTCCCTTTTCCTTGCGCTTGGCGAGCGAAAGCTCTTCTTCGGCCGCGAGCAGCGGCACGCGCCCGATCTCGCGCAGATACATCTGGATGGAATCAGCCGAAATGTCCGAGAGGTCCAGATAGCGCAGCAAATCTTTTTCCGTGTGCTCTTGCTTCTTGGCCTGCTCCTTTTCCGCGACCGTGATTTCTTTCGTGTGCAGGCTCACCGAACCCAGGAGCCCCTCGTCCCCGGCTTTTAGTTCAATGCCGGAAAAATCCATCTCATCCAGGAGCTCCTCAAACGCGGTGATGTTCTGCTCAACGTCCGGAAACGCGTATATCATTTCAGTTTCCGTGATAAAACCGCGGCCCCTGCCTTTGGCAATGAGTTTTGCGATCTCCTCTTCGGAAGGGCCCGATGATTTGCCGGACGAACGGGAGCCTTTGGCGGCCTTGGCAGAGGGTTTGGGAACCGCGACGCGGCGCGCCATGCGGGGCGTGCGGTGCCGCACGATCTTTGGGGCGGCCGTTTTGGCGGCCAACCGCTTGGGGGCGGCTTTCTTCCCCTCTCCTCGGGAGGCTGACCTTGGGTTAGTTGTCTTCTTCTTTGGCGGCATGTGTGTGATGGTGCTGCAGTTCTTGGTTTAATCGCTGCCACTCGGCCAAGCGCTCTTCAAGAGTAGCCATGTCTCCTCCCTGTTCAGCATGGGTGATGCTGTTCCGAACCTGCGCGATCTGGCGCTGGATGTCGTGCCGCTTGAGCCGCGCCGCGAGGCTCGCAAACTCACGAGCCTGGTCCTCGGAAGGGGCGTACCGGTACTCTTCGGCAATCATAAGCACGGAGCGCGCCGCTCCTTGCAGCGTTATATCAAGCTGTTCAATACGGCCATCATACAATTCCTGCCGCCTTTTGTAAAGCTCCTGGAACGCCTGCCCGCTAAGAATCGCGGGCTCAATTTCGCGCCCCGAGTCAAGCAGGGCGAGCGCAACCAGGCGCAGGCTGATCTGCTCCAGGATGTCCGGCTTTTTTGGAGAGGCGTCGAGGCCAGCGTTGCTGTCCACGCCGCGACGATCGCCGTAGCGGCTCCGACCCTCCTTGGGGGCGGAGACGCTTTGCCTCCTGTTCTTGACAAGCACGCCGCGCAGCACTGCCTCATCAACGCGGATGAGTGATGAAAGTTTCTGGAGATAGTGCGTCTGCTCAATGGGGTCAAAAAGCCTGGCAATCCAGGAGAGGATGGAGCGAGCGGCCTGCTTTTTTCCGATTGCGGTGGTGATGTCGTTTGAGGCTTGGGCGCGTTCAAACACCCAGCCCAGCAAATCAATGCGGCCCGCAATGGCGCGCTGCCATTTTTGGGGATCTTGTTTGATGAGATTGTCCGGGTCAACGCCTTCGGGCAGGCTGACAACTGAAATGGATATGTCTTGCTGCCACGCAACTTCCAAACCGCGGAGTGCGGCAGTCTGGCCCGCAGCGTCCGGATCAAACGCGAGCGCGATATTTTTGGTGTACCGCTTGAGCAGATTGATTTGTTCGGGGGTCAGCGCAGTTCCGCTAGATGCCACCACATTGGTGATGCCTACCTGGTGCGAGCTGATGGCGTCCATGTTCCCCTCCACGATGACCGCGAGGTTCTGTTTCCTGATTTCCTGCTTTGCCTGCGAGAGGCCATACAGGACATTGCTCTTTTTGTACACGTCCGTCTCCGGAGTGTTTATGTACTTACCCCCAACGTCCTCCTGGTTCAGTTTGCGCGCCGTGAATCCGACAACCGACCCGTGCACATCCTGGATGGGAAACATCAGCCTATTGCGGAACCTATCGTACTGGCTGCCGCGGTCATTGGATGATGAAATGCCTGCGGCCGCGATTTCATCATCCCGGAATCCCCTGCTCTTCAAGTATGTTGATACGCCCTCCCAGGCATCAGGCGCAAAACCCAACTGCCACGCGTCCCGCGTTGCATCGGTGATGGCGCGCTCCGCGATATATGCGCGGGCATAGTCCGCGCTTTTGGCTTTTAGTAATGCTTGATGATACCACGACGCGGCGTGACGCAGCAATTCCAGGGTGCGCGAACGCTTGGATTCCTGTGCCTGATCCGTCTTTTCCAGTGTGACTCCGGCGCGGCTTGCGAGCATGCGCAATGCATCCGGAAACTCAACGCCTTCAGCCTCTTGCACGAACGCAAACACGTCTCCTCCTTTGGAGCATCCAAAGCAATGCCAAAATCCCTTGTCCGGATTCACGGTAAAACTCGGCGTCTTTTCCTGGTGGAACGG
>CAYIMZ010000076.1:0-3136 GCA_964364695.1 uncultured Gammaproteobacteria bacterium
TCGCCACCCAGCGGCCGAGCGTGAACGTGATCACCGGCCTCATCAAGGCGAACATTCCCTCGCGCATCGCATTTGCCGTTCCCTCGCAGATAGATTCGCGCACCATTCTGGACACCTCGGGCGCGGAAAAGCTCCTCGGGCGCGGGGATATGCTCTTCACGGCCTCGGATGCGAACAAACCCCGCAGGTTGCAGGGCGCGTTTCTGGAGGACGCGGAGATTGAGCGCGTGGTCAATTTCCTGAAAGAAGAAGAGGGTGGAGCAGAGTACCACGACGAGATCGTAGAGAAACAGCGCGGAGCCACCATGCTCGGCGGCGGGTACCCTGAACCGGGGGGCGATGAGGATAATTTGTACCATGAGGCGCGAGAGCAGGTGGTTCGGGCCGGGAAAGCGTCCGCTTCTCTGCTGCAGCGCAGGCTTCGCATTGGCTATGCCCGCGCCGCTCGGCTCTTGGATCTCCTGGAAGAAGAAGGCATCATCGGCCCGGCGGACGGGGCGCGCCCGCGCGAGATTCTCATCAGCTCCGGAGGGGAAGCAAGCGGGTTTACCGAGGAAGAGGTGCCTGAAGTTTCGGGCGAGGAAGAGCCCGCGGACCGTTACTGATATGGCAAGTTTCGTCTCAAAACCGATACTGACGACCCAGACCATCGGCGAGCAGCTTCGCAAGGCGCGCGAAGGAGCCGGCCGCTCCCTTGATGAGCTCTCGCACACGCTCGGCATCAAGAGTGCGTATCTTGAGGCCATTGAGCTCGGCTCGTACCAGGAGCTGCCGGGCGACATTTACGGCCTTGAGTTCACCAGGCGGTACGCCGCCGCATTGCGCATGGATCCAAACAGGGCAGTTGCCTTGCACCGCGCCGAGCGCGCGCGGAGCGCGTCCCCGAAGCAGGCGTGGCGCGCGTTCCACCAGAAGCCCATGGCGCGCTTCAGGGCGCAGTGGCTGTTCCGGGGGCTTGCTGCTGCCGGGAGTACGGCGGTCCTTTTCTATGCCGTGATGTTCGGCAAGACGCTGTTCGGGCCGCCCGAGCTTGAGATTGTGACGCCGCTTGAGTACCAGGAAGTCCAGGATTCCCGCGTGGTGGTGCAGGGTGCGGCGCGCAACGCGGTTGAGGTGTTTTTGAACGGGGAACTCGTGCCGGTGCAGCGGGACGGTTCATTCACCCAGAGCCTCTCTTTGCCTGCCGGCTACCATCTGCTGCGCATTACCGCTCTGGGCAGGGGTGGCCGCGAAACTACTGAATTCCGGGCAGTCCGGGTGCTCTCTTCCGGAGAGGCGAGCGTGGTTTTGCGCACGAACAATTGATGGTATACTAACTTCTCATTAACCAAACACATATGCCAACCAAAGAAGACCAGGAGGGCAAGAGCCTGGTGATTGAGGAGGCCGTAAAACAGATAAAAGACCGGTTCGGCGAGGGCATTATCATGCGGTTCGGCGAGGCCACGCACATGGACGTGGACGCCGTCTCAACCGGTTGCCTCTCTCTGGACATGGCGCTCGGCGTGGGCGGGGTGCCGCGCGGCCGCGTGATTGAAATCTTCGGGCCTGAAGCTTCGGGCAAAACGACGCTGGCGCAGCACATTGTTGCTGAAGTCCAGAAACTCGGAGGCACTGCCGCGTTTGTGGATGCGGAGCACGCGCTTGACCCTGATTACGCGCGCAAGATCGGCGTGAAGGTTGATGACCTCCTCATTTCGCAGCCGGACTCGGGAGAGCAGGCTTTGGACATCGTGGAAACGCTCGTCCGCTCAAACGCCATTGATGTGGTGGTGATAGACAGCGTTGCCGCGCTCACGCCCAGGGCCGAGATTGAGGGCGAGATGGGGGACCACCACATGGGCCTGCAGGCGCGGCTGATGTCGCAAGCCCTGCGCAAGCTCACGGCAATCGTGTCCAAGAGCCACACGTGCGTGATTTTTATCAACCAGATTCGGCACAAAATCGGCATCATGTTCGGCAACCCCGAGGTAACGCCAGGCGGCAATGCCTTGAAGTTTTACGCGTCCGTGCGCATTGAGGTGCGAAGAGCCGCCCAGATCAAGCAGGGCGACAAGATCATCGGCAACCGCGTTAAGGCAAAGGTGGTCAAAAACAAAGTTGCAGCCCCGTTCCAGACCACGGAGTTTGACATCATGTACAATCAGGGAATCTCCCGGGAGGGCGATCTGCTGGATGTGGGCGTTGAGCGCGGGGTGGTCGCGAAGAGCGGCAACTCGTACTCGTACGAGGAGGAGCGGCTCGGCGTGGGCCGCGAGAACGCAAAAGCTTTTTTGCGCCAGAACCCCAAGCTCTACGAAAAAATCCGCACCCAGGTGTGGGATGCGTTTGTGAAGGAAAAAGAGATGTAATAAAAAACACCCCCGCCGATTCGGCGGGGGTGTTTTTGGGATTCATATTACTCAACCACAAACGGCAGGAAGCCCATGATGCGCGCGTTTTTGATGGCGTTCGCAACCACGCGCTGGTGTTTGGCGCAGGTGCCGCTCCGCTTCTTGGGCATGATTTTTCCGTAGGACGTGGTGAAGCGCTTGAGCAAATCAACGTCTTTGTAGTCAACGTCCTTGATGGTGTTCTTGCAGATGAAGCACCCCTTTTCCTTGGTTTGCTGCTGGGGGACGGGCATAGTTTAAAACGGAATGTCTTCTACGCTGATTTCTTCTTCTGTGCTCTGCGGCTTGCTCTGCTGCGGAGGCTCCTGCTGCGCGTATGATGGTTCGCTGTTGGAAGGCCCCGAACTCTGGCCTTTCCTATCAAGCATGATCATGTTGTCCGCAATCACCTCGGTGCGGTAGCGCTTGTTGCCGGACTGGTCATCCCAGCTCCTGGTCTGCAGCCTGCCCTCAATGTAGATTTTGGAACCCTTATGCAGGTACTGCCCCATGATCTCGGCCAATCTGCGCCAGGCCACAATGTTGTGGAACTCCGCCTTTTCCTGCTTCTGCCCGCTCGCATCAGTCCACACGAAGTTCGTGGCAAGCCCAAAGCTCGTGACAGACACCCCGCTCGGGGTGGTGCGCACTTCCGGGTCCTGCGTGATGTTGCCGATAAGCATGACTTTATTTAAGTCCATACGTTTGTATGTTACTGATCACGCTTACAGTGTATCACTCTCCAAAATTTCATCAAGCTTCTC
>CAYIMZ010000077.1:0-3075 GCA_964364695.1 uncultured Gammaproteobacteria bacterium
CGTCCCTCACCCTAACCCTCTCCCAAGGGGAGAGGGAATGTTCTAACATACACTTTGCATACTACACGATTGCGCAAATAAAAAAAGGGGCCGCCGCAGTACTGCTTGTCTGCGAACGGCCCACCCTCACCCGCTTGTAGCTAGCGCAGCCGGGGGCGATCAAAGTAGCGTTGCAGCCAATTGATGCCGAGTGTCGCCACAACCGCGACGGCGCCTGCGAGAATGTGCCAGCTCATGGTGCCTCCTTGTCTTTTGGCTCTCCTCCAGGCTCGCTCATCATGCCCCATATACAGAGCAGGGCAGCAAGGCTGCCCACGATGGCGAGGATGCCCGGGGGCAGGTCACCTGGCCGGTGAGGTGCGCCCGGCGCACACAGGTAGTAGTCGGCCAGGGTCACCACTCCCCCGAGGAGTATGCCGACAAAACACGCAACTATGGTGAGTATGTAGTGCTCACCTAGTGCCTTGAACATGGACTAATCTCCCGGTGAAGGTGAAAGGGTGGTGGAACGAACATTCCAGATTCTGATGTCAACTACTGTACCATAAACGCGGCAATTTTGCAAGCCCGTACAAAAAAGCCGTTCACGTCTCGCGCGAACGGCTTTGCCCTTGTGCCCATCACCTGCCTCCCTCCTTGAAAAACTGTCAGCAGGGCTGAAGGGTCATCTTGGTGAGTGTGCGGGTATGCCACTGTCCCGAACGGAATTCTTCGCCCACTCTGAAGCCTTGGTCAGGTATCGGGCGGTAACCAGCCTGCGGCACCCAGCTGAAGGAGCTATCCGGCCCTCTTTTCCAATTATAGAACGAGAACGAGACCTTCGACTTCAACGAGACCTTGGCAGGAATGCCTTTAGACGACTTCCAGCAGAGCACCAGGCGGTTGGAGCCTTCCGGCGGCGCCCGGTGCGGAGTCACGAACGACCACTGCTCCACAACGGCAACTTCCACGATCTTGGCCATGTCAGTCCCTCATCCGTAGAAGACGAAGGCCAAGTATGCCACAAGCGCAACCAACCCAATGATGAAAGCCATCGGGCCTGAGTCATAAACTTCCCAAACGATCTGATCCCAGATTCTGGATCTTATTTTCGTCATGCGGCAACCCTCCTCAGGAAAGATGGTGCTTGTGTTTGATTTGTGAAACAGCGCGCTGGTAGCGTGCGTCGCGGCCAGCGAGGAACGAAGGCATCCAGCGGCTCATGGCGCCGCCGGATTTGACTGTAAAGAGCGCTTCCGGAACCTATGTTCCAGTATACCCCTTCTCTAATATGGTAAGCCACAAGTCCCAATCTTGCAAGGGGTTCTAATATGCGATATACTATGCTATATGGGACAATATGCTTCTCCGTTCGGAATAGTTGAGTTGACCGCCGAGCGGGAGCAGCACATTATGACGTTCCATCCGGAGGTTGTCAGGGTCAGAACTCATTTCGCGGAGGCAGTCGCATCGCCAGATAAAACGCGCAGTTCCAAATATGACGAATCAGTAGTGATTCACTACAAGCAGATTGACGGCACGTTTCTCGCTGTGGTCATCAAAAAATCGCTGCAGAGAAACTTTATCCTCACAGCATACCTCACCAGTAGGATTCAGAACCTATGAACCAATCAAACGCGCAATACTATTACGACGCAGAAGCGGACGTGCTCTACTTTTCAAAGGGAGCGCCGATCTCGGAAGTGGAAACCCGTGAAACCGGGGATGATGTGGTTATGCGCATTGATCCAGCAAGCGGCAAGGCCGTGGGGTTCACTATCCTCAACTTCATGAAGCGGGCAAAAGAACGCGCCCAGAGCGTTCCCTTGCCATTTGAAATGGAGTTAACCCCGGTTGAGCCTTTTGCGTAACGCAGTGTGAATGAAAGAGGCTGCCTTTTACGGGTGGTTTCTTTTTGAAATGAAAAGGCCGTCCGTCAAAACTGACTGGACGGCCTGTCTTCACTCGTGCACCTGACACCTTTCTGCCGCCCTTTACTCCAGTCGAGTAAATGGAAGAGCGACCAGCAAAAGTCCCATCTCTAGGAACAAGACTCCAACCAACCAATAGCCGATCCATAGCGCGTGTTGGCCAATGCGCTTGCGTTGCTGGGACTTTTCGATGTGTTTCAGAGCGCAACTGGCTGCGTATGATTGGTTAGCAAAAGCCAACCCAACTCCCACGCCCATGGCTGCAATAGCAACAGTCACTATTATCTTGACCGAAATACCGGGCAAGACCATTCCAAACAGCGCCGTTACGAACGTAATCAGCAGGTAAGCCGCACGCTCGGACAAAAACCTCATTCTGCTGATGAGAAGACCCAAAGAGTTTGCCATGATGCGTGCTCCTCCTCTTTAAGGGAGATGGTGTTTGTTCTTCACTTGTGAAACAGCGTGCTGGTACGCGCGAGAGCGGCCAGCAAGGAACGAGGGCAGCCAGGAACTCATGGTGCCTCCGGGCTTGACTGTAAAGAGCACCTCCGGAATCCATATACCATTATACCCTTTTTCCAACATTGTCAACCAGAGATCCCAATCTTGCAAGCGGGTCAAGGATTCGTCAAACCCCGGGAAGTGCTCGCGCCGCATGAGTGATGTGGTGTGGATGTACGGCATCTCGCGCAGCTTATCCGCGCTAAACTCCCAGAGCTTGAACTTTTTCCATCCGAATGTAAATGATGAGTATACGTAGGATGCGCCAGGGTTCTCATCAAGCGCCTGTGACATGCGAGCGAGCATGTGCGGCTTCATCGCCACGTCCGCGTCACAGAAGAGGACGTACTCGCCGGATGACTCTTTGAATCCGCGGTTGCGCGCTGATGGAGCGCCCTGGTTGGATTGGCGGATGACGCGCGCGTCAGCAAAACCACCCCCTGACCCCCTCCTCATTAGAGGAGGGGGTATTTTGATGGGCTCAACTGACCCGTCATCAACAACGATGATTTCAAAACCACCCCCAACCCCCTCCTTAACAAAGGAGGGAGAATTTTTTCGGATTGACTCCAAACACTCCGCAAGTTCTTTTGCGCGGTTATAGACCGGAATGATGATGGAAATTTTAGGCTCTGGCATAACCACCCCTAACCCCTCCTTG
>CAYIMZ010000078.1:0-3021 GCA_964364695.1 uncultured Gammaproteobacteria bacterium
TGGCCGCGGTGCGCGAGGCAACCCAGGGCAGGATGCGCATCATTTCAAAAATTGAATGCAAGGACGCGCTTCTTAACCTTGAGCCCATCATCAAGGCATCTGATTTTATCCTCATTGACCGGGGGGATTTGAGCAAAGAAATTCCCATTGAGAAAATTCCTCTGGCCCAGAAGACCATCATGAGCCTCTCGCGCGCGCACGGCAAAGGCGTGTTTGTGGCAACCAATCTCTTGGAGAGCATGGTAGAGAAGAAGCAGCCCACGCGCGCTGAAGCGCATGACGTGATCGCGACCATTTTGGACGGGGCGTACGGTTTGGCTTTGTCCGCCGAAACCGCCATCGGCAAAAATCCGATTGCGTGCGTGAATATGATGAACCGCTTGTGCCGCCAGGCCGCGCTGTGCCATAAAGACAAGCATTACCAAAAAGCGAACGACAGAATCGCGGGGGATATGCTGGATATGGATTATCTGTTTTTGGATGATGATTCGTCAATTCTCGTTACGCCGCACGGCGGCAGGCTCGTGAACCGCATGCTGCGCGACGAGCCTGATTCGGAATACCTCTCCTCGCTTCCTAAAATCACGCTTGACCAGGACCGGCAGATGGATGTTGAGCAAATCGCGATCGGCACGTTCAGCCCGATTGAAGGGTTTATGGGCAAGCGTGATTTTGAGAGCGTTTTGGACAACATGCGTCTTGCCAACGGCTCTGTATGGACCATCCCCATTATCCTGGACGTGTCCGAGGACACTGCGTCAGGCTTGTCTGAAGGGTCAGACGTTGCGCTGTGTGATGATGAAGGGCCTATGGCTATTCTTCATTTTGAAGAAAAATTCAAATTTGATAAAAATGAAACCAACCAAAAGCTTTACAGCACAACCAGTATAGAGCACCCGGGAGTGCGTTGGATCAACTCCTTGAATCCGGTCCTGCTCGGCGGGAAAATCAGCCTCATCCGCCGCCGCCCGTCCGAATACAAAGAGTATGAGCTTACCCCGCGCCAGGTGCGCAGGATGTTTGAGGAGCGCGGCTGGAGCCGGGTGGTCGGGTTCCACACGAGGAACGTGATCCACAAGAGCCATGAGTTCATCCAGCTGGAAGCAATGCGCCGCGCCAATGCCGATGGTTTGTTCATACACCCGGTCATTGGCAAAAAAAAGCCGGGCGATTTCCACGCCAAGTACATTATCAGCGCGTACGAAAAAATGGCAAAAGAGTTTTATCCGCGCGACAAGGTGGTGTTTGCCACGTACGCAACGTTCTCGCGGTACGCGGGGCCGCGGGAGGCGATATTCACGGCACTGTGCCGCAAGAACTTCGGGTGCAGCCATTTTGTGGTTGGGCGCGACCATACGGGTGTCGGCGACTTTTACCACCCCAAGGCATCACACGAAATTTTTGAGCGATTCCCGGACCTAGGTATTGAGCCCGTGATTTTTGACAAGGTCTTTTATTCGGAAAAGCTGGGAACGCACGTGCACGAGGCAGATGATTCCGAACATACGGAAGAGGAAAAGATGCACATCAGCGGCACGCAGGCACGGAAGATGTTTGAGCAGGGGGAGCGGCCGCCGGAATGGTTCATGCGCCTGGAAATTTCAGAGCTGATCCTTTCGTCCATATCCCGTGGGGAAGAGGTGTTCGTGTCAGAGCAGACAAAGCTCCAGCAGGGGACGGTGCTGTGGTTTACGGGTTTGAGCGGTTCCGGTAAAACCAGTATCGCGGAAGAGCTCAAACGCGCGCTGGAGTCGCACGGCAAGCGCGTTGTTGTACTTGACGGAGACACAGTCAGAAATCAGTTCAAAGTACAGCTCGGGTTTTCACGGGAGGACATTCGGGAGAACAACCGGCGCATCGCGGAGCTTGCCAAGGAAGAGGCCAGCAGGTTTGACGTGGTGTTGGTGCCTATCATCTCTCCATACTCTGAAGACAGGGAGATGGCGCGTTCAATCGTCAAAGACAATTTTATTGAGGTGTTCATCAACGCATCTCTTGAAACGTGCATATCAAGGGATACCAAAGGCTTGTATGCGCGCGCGAAGCGGGGGGAGATGGATAATCTTATCGGTTTCAGCCCGTCACACCCCTACGAAGCGCCGGAGAACCCGGATATTGAGGTCAAAACAGACAGCCTGACTGTTGAGGCGTGCGCACAAACCGTTATGAGTGCCATGGGTGCAAAACAAGCCTATGCCCGAGTTCCAGCCCAACACTAAGCTCGCGATAGAGGCTGCGCGAAAAGCAGGCGCACGCGCGCTTGAGATTTATAGCACTGATTTTAAGGTATCCGAAAAAGAGCCGGGCCAGCTGCTCACGCGGGCGGACGTTGACGCTGACGCAGCCATTCATGAGGCGCTTGCTGGATCCGGGTACCCTATCCTTTCAGAAGAGAGCGCAGACGATCCCGCGCGCCTAGGGGCTCGCCGCGTATGGATTGTTGATCCCCTGGACGGCACGTCTGATTTTGTAAACAAGACCGGCGAGTTTTCCATTATGATTGCGTTGGTGGAGCGTCAGAAGTCGGTCATTGGTGTAGTGTATGCGCCGACAACAGATGCGCTGTACGTGGCAGAGAGTGGGAGGGGTGCGTTCTGTAGTGCGGACGGTGGGTGGAAGCAGCTGCACGTAAGCGCCACGTCATCCACGCCGTCGGCAAAAGCCGTGGTAAGCAGGCACCACTTTACCGACAAGGAGCGCGCAATTTTGGACGGGCTCGGCGTGCGCGAGTTTATGCAAAAAGGGAGCGCAGGTTTGAAGATAGCGGACATTGCTCAGGGAACTGCTGATTTCTACTTTACGCTCACCAATAAAATAAAGCAGTGGGATACCGCAGCCGCGTACTGCATTCTGCGCGAGGCAGGAGGGCGTATGACGGACATGCTCGGAGGAGAGCTTGTCTATAACACCGAAGACGTGTACCATCAACACGGCATCCTCGCATCCAACGGCGTTCTGCACGACGCAGTGGCGCGACTCTATAAAAATTTGAACTAACCAATTCTATGAACCAGAAGACAG
>CAYIMZ010000079.1:0-2957 GCA_964364695.1 uncultured Gammaproteobacteria bacterium
CATTGGCGGTTTTTGGCGATGGGGAGCAGACCAGGGATTTCATCAACGTGTCAGACATTGTCAGCGCAAACATCAAGGCCTTGCAATCAAACCAACAATTCGGCGTATACAATATCTCAACCGGCATTGAAACCAGCGTCAGCGCGCTTGCTTCCGCGCTCTTGTCAGTATCGCAAAAAGAGGCTAAGATTGAGCATACTGAACCAGTACGAGGCGAGGTATTGCGGAATAGTTTGGATAATGGCCTAGCAGCCAGAGAGCTTTGTTGGGAGCCGGAAGCGAGCATCCAGGAAGGTCTCAATAGCACCTGGGAGTGGTTTAATAATCGTCATCGCGAGGAGCGAGCATAGCGAGCGACGCGGCGATCCCGTCGGGATTGCTTCGGCGCCAATAAGCGCCTCGCAATGACAGACGGAGTATGAATCTATCCATAATTGGAGCAGGGTACGTGGGGCTCGTTTCGGGCGCCGCGTTCGCGGAATTAGGCCATGATGTCATCATCATGGACATTGACCGTGAGAAGATTGAGAAGCTTGAGCGCGGCATTGTGCCTATACACGAACCCGGGCTTGAGCGGCTCTTGAGCAAGAATGGGGACCGCATCGCGTACACCACGAACATTGAGGAGGCGGTGCGCGAGGCTGATGTCCACTTTATCTGCGTGTGGACCCCTCCCTTGCCGGACGGGAGCGCGGATTTGTCCGCAGTTCGCGCGGTTGCCCGCGAGCTCGGCAAGCAGTTCGCAAAACTCAAAGTCAAGACCCCTGTTGTCGTAACCAAGAGCACGGTGCCCGTAGGAACAGGCAAGCTCGTGGCCCGGCTCATACGGCAACAGTTTAAGGGCGATGTGAGTGTTGTCTCAAACCCGGAATTTTTGCGCGAGTCCCAGGCGGTTGCGGACATGCTCCGGCCCGACCGCATCGTGATCGGCTCCAACGACGGGGAGGCGGCCGCGGCCGTGGCTGACATATACCAGGGCGTGAAAGCCCCCTTCATTATGACGGACCTCGCGACCGCGGAAATGATCAAGTACGCGGCCAACGCCTTTTTGGCGACAAAAATTTCGTTCATCAATGAGGTGGCGAACATCTGCGAGCGTGTGGGGGCTCGTGTTGACCACGTCGCGGAAGGGATTGGGAGCGACCCCCGGATCGGGAAGGCGTTTTTGAAAGCGGGCATGGGGTACGGGGGCTCGTGCTTCCCCAAGGACGTGCGCGCCTTGCACCAGTTCTCGGACGCGGAAGGCTACGCGTTCAAGCTCCTGAAGTCGGTGATAGAGGTGAACGAGCAGCAGCGGCAGATGGTGGTTGACAAGGTGGGGAAGCACCTGAAGATCTTAAACGGCAAAAACATTCTGGTGCTGGGGCTCGCGTTCAAAGCGCACACGGACGACGTGCGCGAGTCCGGCGCCATTGACATCATACAGCGCCTCCAGCAGCAGGGCGCGAACATCAGCGCCTATGACCCGCTCGCCCTCCTCAACGCGAAAAAAGTTCTCAATGACCTAGTGATCCTCGTGCGCGACGCAGCCGAGGGCGCGCTTGGGGCTGATGCCATTGTCATCGCAACCGAGTGGCCGGAATTCAAGGCGCTTGACTGGGCGAACATCCAGTCAATCATGCGCAAGCCCCTGGTGATTGATGCGCGGAATCTACTTGACCCGGAGGAGATGAAAAAATTAAAATTCACGTACGAAGGGGTGGGGAGGTAAATAACACCCCAGAAATGCCTGTGGCAGTTTCTGGGGACCCCGAAACTATGCGCGTTTTGGTTATCATTCCCGCGTACAACGAATCAAGGAAAATTTTTGATGTTGTGCGAAGCGTTCGCGGGCAGGGGTATGATGTGGCGGTAGTTGACGATGCGTCTTCGGATGCCACTTCCGAGGAAGCGCGGCGGGCCGGAGCGGTTGTTCTGCGGCATTTTATCAACAGGGGATACGGAGCGGCGCTCGGGACGGGCAACGCGTACGCGCTACGCCATGATTACGATATTGCAGTGCACTTTGACGGGGACGGCCAGCATGATGCCGATGAAATCAGCGGGGTCATTGAGCCGATTCAAAAAGGCGAGGTTCACGCGGCGATCGGGTCGCGGTTCTTGCGACCCCCCCTTGGTAAAGGGGGGGAATGGGGGGGTGTGCCGTTTTTGCGCGCACTGCTCATCAAACTCGCCATTGTGTTCACGTGGCTCTTTTCCGGCATTAAACTGACTGATAGCCACAACGGGTTCCGCGCGTTTTCACGACACGCGCTTGAGCTGATAGACTGCCGCCAGGACGGCATGTCGTACGCATCCGAGGTGGTTGACCAGATTGCGGAGCACGCGCTTATGGTCAAAGAAGTTCCGGTGACCATCGCGTACACGGACTACTCAAAAGCCAAAGGGGAGAGTAATATAAAGAAAGTATTGTTAGGTTTAAGGTTTTTATGGGGGAAAGTGATTAGATGACGGGGTGTTCGGGGATGTAGATTTTTACACTCCGAAGGGAAGCTAAAGCTTCATCATTCTCGTTTCAAAATCTACATCCCCTGCACACCCTTTCTAATTCTATGTTAATTCAGATTATTACAATTATTGTCGTGCTGTTCCTGATTACGCGCGTTGGGGCAAAGCTTAAGCGGCGCGAGATTACGTTTAAAGAAGCCCTGTTCTGGGCTTTGCTGTGGTTTGCGGTGGGAATGGTGGTTCTGTATCCGCAGGTTGCGGACCGAGTCGCATCATACATTGGTTTGCAGACTGCGACCGGAATTGATCTTGTCGTCTACGTTGCCGTTGCTTTGGCGTTTTACCTCATCTTTAGGCTGTTCATACACATTGAGCGCGTGGAGCGCGACATCACCAACATCGTGCGCCACCTGGCGTTGAAAGATAAAGATGAGGAGTAAGGTTGCCATTGTCATTGTTACGTACAACGGAAGCAAGTGGATCCAGAAATGCCTTGCTTCCGTTTTTCG
>CAYIMZ010000080.1:0-2926 GCA_964364695.1 uncultured Gammaproteobacteria bacterium
GTCGTTGCCGGATCAGGATGGGGAGGACATCACGTATGATTATGCGGCAGAGGGCAACGGTTCCGGCATCCTGGAGCAGATCATGAAAGGGTTTAAGGCGGGCCGCCGCAAGTACCGCAGCGGAGACATGAGATTGCAAACGTCAAAAATCATTCCCTTTGATTTAGGGACCAAGAAGCTTTCATGGAATGATTACGTTGTTTTGTACCGCACCAATGCGCAGTCCCGCGTGCTGGAGGAGGCAATGCTGCGCTATGGCGTGCCGTACCGTTTGGTCGGAGGCATTCGGTTCTATGACCGCAAGGAGGTGAAAGATACCATCGCGTACCTCAAATTTCTTCTGAACCCGAATGACGTGCTTGCGTTGGAGCGCATCATCAACGAGCCCTCGCGCGGCATCGGCGACAAGACCTTGGGCCTAGTGTACCAGCACGCTCGCGCGGAGAAAAAAGACATTATGAACGCGGTGCTGGGAAGCGAGGAGATTGAGGGTTTGGCCCCGAACCGTCTTGAATTGTTCAAAGCGTTCGCTGACGTGTTCTCGCGCGCCCAGGAGTCATTACCCGAGATGAACGTTTCCGAGGCAATTGATTTTTTGCTCAAGCGAAGCGGGTACCTAGATAGCCTCAAAGCGCTGGGCAATGACGGAGCAGACAAGCTGGAAAATGTCGCGGAGCTAAAGTCAGTCGCCAAGAAATTTGCGCGCATGAAGGGCAGTGAAGCTATTCAGGCGTTTCTTGAGGATGTTGCGCTGGTCTCGGACCAGGATATGTTTGATCCGGAGTCCGGCCAGGCCATCACCTTAATGACCCTGCACTCGGCCAAGGGCCTTGAATTTAGAAATGTGTTCATGGTTGGGTTGGAGGAGGGCCTGCTTCCGCACGCGAACTCCATCATGGAGCCATCGCAGCTGGAGGAAGAGCGCAGGCTGTGCTATGTGGGCATTACGCGCGCGCAGGACCGTTTGTTTATGCTGCTCGCGCGCCAGCGCACCATCTACGGTTCAGTCAGCATCACCAAACCATCTCGTTTTATCGCGGAACTCGGGGACGAGCATGTGGTGTTTTTTGAAGATAGCGCGGGTTGAGCGGCGTGGACGCTGAAAGCGGCCGCGACGCTTGACTGAGGAACCACGGGCGCTGAAAAAGCCGAGGCTCTGCGCGCAGTGGTTGCTATGCCGGGTGGCGGCATCTGCCACGCGGCCCGGGCCGTGGCCCAGCGCATGCTCGACGTCGCCTGACGCTCTTCCTGCCGCATACTGCGCGGCATTGTTCCAGCCGCTGGCACCTGCTATACTCAAGGTGTCGGCGGTTTTCTTTGTATGCATCACCAAAAGCGACAACTCAAGCATCTTACCGCGCATGCCGTAGCCGCCGGATTCGGCTCCTTGGTGCATGAGTTTGATTTGCTGCACCATCTGCCGCATGGCATGTTCGCGAGGCGCAGCTCGTTTGCGCAATCCGCGGCGGACAGCCGCGCATTGGTGCGCACCTTGGAGGAGCTTGGACCCGGGTTTGTTGAGGCGGGCAAAATTGTGGCATCGCGCAGCGACATTATCCCTCTGCACTACCAGAACGCGCTTTTAAACAATCATGCGGCGCTTCCGGTGATGGACATCAAAAAGTTCACCACGCTGCTGCGCCGCGCAATCGGCAGGAGCGGAATGGAAGCAATCGCGAGCATTGAAGAGCGGCCCTACCGGAGCAATGTGGCGAGCGAGACCCGCAAAGCGATTCTAAAGAACGGCAAGCGCGTTCTCGTTACCGTTAATGACCCCAGAGCCGTATACGCGCTCGGGCGCAATTTGGAAACCATCCGCGAGCTCGCGCCCGCCGTCAAAACGCGGTTCAGCCGCGCTGTTTTTAACAACATTTTTGAAGAGCTTGAGCGGAGGGCAGGCCTGCTTTCGGATTTGTCCGTAGTCGCTGCGCGCGCGGAAATGCTCATTGCACAGTTTGAGCGCCACGCCAAGGTTACCATTCCGGAGGTGCTCTGGGAGTACACGTCCCGCGATTGCCTGGTACAGCGCTGGCACAACCATCCCAGCATGCGCGAGGTTGCGGAGGGCAGCAAAAAGAGCGGCGCGGCCCGAAAGTACATCAACCGGTATGTTGCGGAAGCGTTTGCGTACCAGTATGGGGTCGGAGGAGTGTTCTTGTTGCGGCCGCTCCTCTCGGACATGCAGATTGGCCCGGGCAACACGGTGGTTGTCAACCACCTGCTTGGCACCGGGTACCTTGAGCCCGAGGAGCGCAGGCGGTTTGTTGCCATGCTGTACGCGCTCTTAGAGGGGGAAGCGGAGCTTGCCGCAAAGGTGCTGCTCGCCGGTCATTATGCAGGCGCAGGCGGTGATTCCTACTTTTCATCCGGCATCCGCGTGCCCGAATCCAAAAAAGCCCCCATTTCCGAGCTGCTCTGGGAGCTTTTGGAGAGCGCGTGGCACGGCAACTTGCACGTTGGGCTTGGGTTAAGCATGGCCGCTGAATCAGTGCTGTATTTAGAGCATGCGTTCTCAAGGTTTGACAGCGAAGCGAGCCTCAACGACAACCTGCGGCTTGCCGTCAAAAAGTATATTCCGGAAATATTCGGGCTCAAAGTGTCCGCGTCTGTTCAAGAGGTTGTGTCATCGGCGATCAGCGCCGCGGCCGCTTGAGCCTGTCCCGAGCGAAGCCGAGGGATCCGCGCCGCCAAGCTGAAGCTTGCGGAGCTTTTTGACGCTCGCGCCGCTCACCTTCATCTCGCGCTCTTTGCGCTTTTTTTGTTCCCGCTTTTCAGCGCGGGTGGGCTTGGTCATATGAGTACATATTAGCTCCTCGGCTCGGAAATGAAAAAGAGTACTTTTTCATTTCGCTCGCTCTACGTCGCTTATAAATTCTCCAACAAGGTTTTTGTTTTTGCAACGCCTACCAGCTTGATTATATCATCT
>CAYIMZ010000081.1:0-2880 GCA_964364695.1 uncultured Gammaproteobacteria bacterium
TAGCTTACTTTTTCGCGGAGGCCCGTTTGATGGCCGCGAACAGGCGGGACTTTTTGCGGGATGCCTTGTTCGGGTGGATGATGTGGCGCTTGGCTGCCTTGTCAATCATTCCCACCACGTTCTTGGCGAGCTTCTGCGCATCCTCAAGATTCTGGGCGGCGAGCGCCTTTTGAATCTTTTTCATGGTGTCCTTGATCTGCTTTTCGCGGATCCTGTTGAACAGGGTCCGGGTCTTGGTCTTGCGCAGTTCTTTGAATGAGGATTTCTTTATCGGCATAATACGTTAGATACTAACTGAATCGTTACGCGTTGTCAAGGAAGCCCTCTTTTTTGAGAATTTCCTCAACGCGGGCAACGGTGTCTTGGAGCTTGTTCTGGCGGTTTACTACCTGGTAGTCGTAGAATGGGGACTCTTCTTCCAGTTCGCGCTTTGCATATGCCATGCGCGCCTCAAGTTTCTCCGGGTCCATATCAGGCTCACGTGAGAGAAGGCGGGTTTTGATTTCCTCCAGAGATTCCGGGGCAATGAAAATAGTGGTTGCGTTGTAGCTTTTTTTGTAGAAACGGGTGCCTATAATGTCCGTATTTGCGATGATGATATTTCCGGCGGCGAGCTTTTTGTCCAAATCAGGCTTGTACGTGCCATAGTAGGCATTGGCGCTGCGGTTGGTCTGGTATTCAATGATATCTCCCTTTTCAATCTCGTTTTTGAATTCCTCTTCCGTGAAAAAGTAGTAGTCAACGCCATGCTCTTCTTTGAGCCGCTTGGGCCGGCTGGTCGCAGTTACCAGGCGCACGAAGTTCGGGTGGCGGCTGATGATTTCTTTGGTGACCGTGCTTTCACCGCTGCCCGTAGGGCCCGAGATGACGACGACCTGTTTGGTTGGCTGGTTCATAGTGATGATACAAAGTCTTTGAGCTCTTTGGGGAGTTCTGATTCGTAGGTCCTGCGTTCTCCGGCTGCATCGTCAAACGCAAGGCGCGAGGCGTGCAGGAAGATGCGTCCCAGGTCGCGGTGCTTAACGCGTTTGTTGGTGTAGAGCGTGTCCCCCACAACAGGGTGGCCGATTGAGTGCAAGTGTACACGGATTTGGTGCGAGCGTCCAGTGTGGATTTTGACTTCCAGCAAAGTGTAGTTCTTCAGCCGCCCGAGGACGCGGTATTCGGTCGAAGCACTCCGGTCGCCCTCCAATTCCTGGGTGTGCGCAGCCATTCTGCGGCCCTTGGATTGTGAGCGTCCGATAGGGGTGTCAATCACGCCGCGCTCTTCATCAATTATTCCGTGCACCAGGGCAGTGTACTCTTTTTCAATTTCGCGGTTTTGGAACTGCTGTTTGAGCGTCTCAAACATGGCTTGGGTGTGTGCGATTACCATCAACCCGGAAACATCCCGGTCCAGGCGGTGCACCATTCCGGGCTTGAGCTTGTCTTCACCGACCTTGGTCAACTCCGGATATTTCGCAACCAGGCCGTCTGCAAGCGTCGGCTCGGAAATACCCAAAGCAGGGTGCACCACCACTCCCGCGGGCTTCTCAATCACCAAAAAATCCGGCTGCTCATCAACAACCGTAAACGCAACTGACGAATCAGGTTTGACGGACGGCATCTGCTGCTCAACTTTGGCAATCTCAATCACGTCGCCGATTTTCGGCTTGTAGTGGCTGATTGCGGGGCTGCCGTTCACCAGCACGCTGCCCTGCTTGATCTGGCGCGCCACAAACGAGCGCGTTGCGTTCGCAAGCTTTGCCGCCAAAAACTTGTCCAGCCGGTCAGTGCTGTCAGTTGTCTCAACAACCAGTTTCATAGCTTCTTGATGTACGCAAGCGCGTCTGTTTTGGATTTGAGCTCCCCCGCGAGCTGCCTGGCGCGGATGTCCCGGAGGATTTCGCCGACCCGGAGACCCGGCGCGAGATTGAGGGCATCCATTACGTCCTGGCCGGAGAGCAGTGGCTTGGCGAGCTTGTACCCGTGCGAGTTGGTGCGCTTTTTGATTTCGGCGATGCGCTCTTTCATGCGTTCGTAGAGCGCAGTCATGGGCTTGCCTTCGCTGTTTATGGTTGCGGCGCCGTCCGCGTACAAGAGCTTCAGAAAGTTGCGCGAGGGCCAGCGTTGGCTGAAGAAGTACTTTTCAATGGTATCGGGCCGCAGGGTTTCGGGCTCCCCATGCACCAGGAGCATGTGGTGCTCAATCATCCACGCCACGTTCTCGGGGTTTACCTTGACTTCGGGGGGCGCGGACACGCGCAGCCGGGTGAGCGCCTCTTTGGCCACCTTTGCGCCGACCTCATCGTGCCCGTCAAAACGGATCCGCTCCACCCCGTCCTTTTCCGGGGTTTTGAGCGTGTACGGCTTGCCGATGTCATGGAACAGCACTGCAACCGCCAGTTCCAGATCAGGCTTTTCGTCGTTGAATTCTTTTTTGAATTCAGGAGACGAAAGCTTTTCCAGTGCCTTAAGCGCGTGCTGCCACACATCGCCTTCGGAGTGCCAGTTGTCCGGCTGCTCGCAGCCCTTCATTTCCAAGAGCTCGGGGATTGTTTCGGCAAGCGCGCCGGTTTCGTCCCAGAGCTTTAGTGCGGCGGCCGGGCCGGCTGCCAGGGACTTTAAAAATTCTTCGGCAATCACTTCATACGGCAGGCTGCGTTTTCCATCAACCGTTTCATTAATCTGCGGGAGCATGCGCCTGATGGTGGCCAAGGTTTTAGTTTCAATCTCAAATCCGAGCTGCAACGAAAAGCGGATGGCGCGCAGCATGCGGGAGTAGTCTTCCTGGAACCGGTCTTGGGCTGTGCCCACGCTGCGAATGAGCTTATCACGCAGATCAGCCTGCCCGTTGTGCGGATCAATGAGTTTCTCGTCAATCAAATGGTATGCCATGGC
>CAYIMZ010000082.1:0-2878 GCA_964364695.1 uncultured Gammaproteobacteria bacterium
CGGACACTTCGCCCGTGAACGCGCCCTGCTCTTCCCAGAAGCAGTTCTGCGCTCCGAGCCGGACGCCGCTCCCCTCCATGATACCCGCGACCGCGGCAATCTCGGTAAAGCTCGGGCACACAACAACTTCCGCGCCCTTAAACTTTGCGGAGCTCTTTGCGACCTTCTTAGCCAAAACATGAGCCTCGCTCGGGGCGAGCTTCATTTTCCAATTTGCGATGATGAGCGGATTATCCATGTCATTCCCATTGATATGTGTTCTGCGCCCACACGGCCAGGCTCTTTGCGTCCTGCACGCGGTCTTCGTTGGTTGCCGAACCCAGGGTAACGATGTAGAGCGTATGGCCGTCGCGCGTAGTAACCGCGGTGGCGAGGTTAAAGCCGGACTCATCCAAGTGCCCGGTCTTGCCGTATTCCACGAACACCATGGTTCCGAGCAGATGGTTGGTGGTGAGCACGGTCTTGGACGCGCCCTGCGGAAACACGCGTATCTCGTCGCGGTGCGTGCCGATGATGCCGGTGATTGCCTCCCTCTTGCCCGCTTCCGCAAGCAGCCTCACCAGGTCACGGGCAGTGCTTGTGTTCTGCGGGTCAAGACCGCTCGACTCCGTGAATACGGTGCGGCGCATGCCGAGAGATTTTGCCCTGTCGTTCATTGCCGCGACAAACGCATCAAGGTCCTGGTTTACGCTCCGCGCCAAGGTTATTGTCGCATTATTGGCGCTTCCGAGCAAGCTCGCCACCAGAAAATCGCGGCCAGTGGCGCTCTCGCCGGGCCGGATGAACTCTTCCCCCCCTTCGCGGTCATCGTCCGCCGCCATGGTGAGCCGCTCCCCGAGGTTTGGCTCCGAATCCAGAAACACAAGAGCAGTCGCGAGTTTCGCAATGCTCGCCACGGGCCGCACCGCGTTCGCGTCCTTCTCGTACAAAATAGCTCCGGACCCCGCATCCACCACAATGGCGCTCTGTCCGCTGATGCGCGGGCCCAAGGAGGCGACGTCGACTTTGCGGGGCGCCACGGGAACAACGGACTGGGTGCGCACGCGGTCAGCCCGGACCATTCCACTGGAAACGTACGCGCCCGGGGCGTCTGACAGCGGAAACCAGGGAGCAAACAGGCTTGCAATGGCGAACAGCGCGCTCACGAACGACATGCTACTCCCCTTCTTCGGTTGACGCGAGCACCTCGTCCAGGGTTTCGTGCTTCGCGAGCTTTTCGTAATCAGGCAGCGATGCCACGGACGAAACGCCGAGGAACTTGATAAACTCGTGCGTGACCTGGTACTTTGGCAGCGCTTCCTTGCGCGCGTCAAGCCGCTCTATGAGCCCCCGGATGAGGAGGTTGCGCAGAATGAGCCCGCAGTTGATGCCCCGAATCTGCTCAAGCTCGGGCTTGGTGACGGGTCCCCGGTACGCGACAATGGCGAGTGTTTCCAGGGCCGGGTCCGTGAGCTCGCCGGTCGTGTCTGACTTGAGAAATGACCTGACGAGCTTTGCGTTGTCCGGGTGGCTCGTAAGCTGGTACTTGTCGCCGGACATTATGAGCATGATGCCGCTCTCTTTCTTTTCGTCGTAGTATGCTTTGAGCTCGCGTAGCGCTTCCGCAACCTCGCCCACCTTGGCATCAATCAATTTTCTCAATTGAGCGACGGAAACGGGCTGGCTTGAAACGAACAGCACGCTTTCAATTTTTGAGCGTAGCGACATTTAGGTCCTTTGAATGACAATGTCCCTCTGCGGCTCCTGCTCCGCAACCAGGTGGCGCTGCTTGATGAGCTCCAGGAGTGCCAAGAAGCTGACAACAATTTCCGATTTGTTCTTGGCTGATTTCAAAAATTCGCCGAACCCGACCTTTTCCACCGAAGCGAGCAGCGCTTTTAAGTGCCCTATGCGCTCGCCGATGGAGACCACATGAACCATGGTTTTCTTGGGGAGCTTCACGAACGTCTTTTCCAGCTCCGCAATCAACCGGGAAAGGCGCGAAGCGAGGGATTTTGATTCAAGCTTCGGCGGCGGAGAAAACTCAACGCTAATCACCTTAAGCCGCTCGCGCGAATACCCGAACCGCTTTTGAGCGATAATCTCCCTGATGGCAAGCGAGGCGTCGCGGTACACCTTATATATCCTCAACTGCTGCGCAAGGATATCGGGGTCTGCGTCAGAATCCGCGAGCGTCGGCAGGAGCACGTAGGATTTGATGAGGAGCAAGCGGGATGCCACCACTAAAAAATCAGCGAGCTCGCCCGTGGGGAGGCGTTCTCCGAGCTCCTCTATGCGCTTGAGATACTGCTCCGTGACCTGCGCGAGCGCGATACTCGTGATGTCCAGCTTTTCCTGTTCAATGAGTTCAAGGAGCAGAGATAAAGGGCCATGGAACGCTTCAGTGTTTACTTCGTACATATGAGTACATAGTGGGAAATTTTTGCTGCCGCTTCTTCCGGCACTCGTGCGCGGCTTTCTGTCCTCGCGGGGTGAGTTTTATTTTGGTGATAAAAAACTTTTCAGCGGTCTTGGTGCCGTACCCGACCAAGAGGCCCCGTTCAATTAAGCGTTCAATGCTCGCCGTTACGATCTGTTTGTAGTGCTCCTGGTGCGCTTTTGACGAACTGTGGCCGTGGTTTTTATCAACCACGCTTCGCGCAATAGCTCCTCCGCCCTCCACACACGCTTCCAGAATAAATTGCTGGAGTTTGGAAAGCATAGCGCTTCTGCTACTCCTCTTTGACAATTTTGAGATGCAGTTCTTTGAGCTGTGCCGCGGTCACCTCGCTCGGCGCGGAAAGCATCACGTCCCTGCCTGCTCCGTCCTTGGGGAACGCGTATATGTCGCGGATGGACTCCGCGTCCAGGAGCACCATCAAGAGCCGGTCAATGCCCG
>CAYIMZ010000083.1:0-1376 GCA_964364695.1 uncultured Gammaproteobacteria bacterium
GCCCGTCCCTGGGTCATGGACCGCAGACTCGTGGCATAGCCGAACATCTCGGCCAGAGGAACCTCGGCGAGAATCACCTTCATGTTCACGCGGTCGTTCATTTCCAAAATCTTGGCGCGCTTGGAATTCAAATCACCCACCACATCGCCCATGAACTCTTCCGGAGTCACGGCTTCCACTTTCATGACCGGCTCCAGCAGCACCGGGCTTGCGATTTTGGCCGCAGCCTTGAACGCCTGCATGGCCGCGATCTTGAACGCGATTTCGGACGAGTCAACCTCGTGGTACGAGCCGTCGTAGACCGTGGCTTTCACATCAACCACCGGGTACCCGGCAAGCACGCCCGTATCCAGGGCTTCTTTCACGCCCTTGCCAACAGCCGGAATGTACTCGTTCGGAATGGTGGCGCCCTTAATGGCATTCACAAACTCGGAGCCCGCACCCTGCTCCTGCGGCTCAAGCCGCAGCCAGCAGTGGCCGTACTGTCCGCGTCCGCCGGACTGCTTGATGTACTTGCCCTCAGCTTCCGCCATCTTTCGGATGGTTTCGCGGTACGCAACCTGGGGCCTGCCCACCGTAGCCTCAACCTTAAACTCCCGCTTCATCCTATCAACGATGATTTCCAAGTGTAGCTCGCCCATGCCCGAGATGATGGTCTGCCCGGTCTCCTCGTCGCCCTTCACGCGGAACGTGGGGTCTTCTTCGGCGAGCCGGGAAAGGGCCATGCCCATCTTTTCCTGGTCAGCCTTTGTCTTGGGCTCAATGGCAACGCTGATGACCGGCTCCGGGAACGTGATGGATTCAAGGACAATCGGGTTCTCGGGATCACAGATCGTGTTTCCGGTTACCGTGTCTTTAAGCCCGACTGCCGCGGCAATCTCTCCGGCATACACCTCGGTAACGTCCTCGCGGTGGTTTGCGTGCAAGCGCACAATGCGCCCGAGCCGCTCGCGGCTTCCGCTTGAGGTGTTGAGCACGTACGAGCCCGCGTTGAGCATGCCCGAATACACGCGGAAGAACACGAGCTTGCCCACGAACGGGTCAGCCGCGACTTTGAACGCGAGCGCCGAAAACGGGTCCGCGTCCGAAGCGCGGCGCACAAGTTTTGTTTCCGGATCCCGCGGGTCAAACCCCTGGATGTCCGGCACGTCCAGCGGGGACGGCAAATAGTCGCACACCGCGTCCAGGAGCTTTTGCACGCCCTTGTTCTTTAACGCGCTCCCGCACATCACCGGGAAAAAATCAGCCGTAATCACTGCCTTACGCAGCGCGGCTTTCCACTCGGCAAGCGCCACCTCTTCCGCCGCCAGGTACTTTTCCATCACTGCCTCGTCATTCTCGGCAATGGCTTCCAAGAGCTTGGCGCGGTACTCGTC
>CAYIMZ010000083.1:1476-2861 GCA_964364695.1 uncultured Gammaproteobacteria bacterium
AAGCAGATGCGCGGCACGCGGTACTTGTCCGCCTGGTGCCACACGGTCTCGGACTGGGACTCAACTCCGGCGACCCCGTCGAACACCGTGACCCCGCCGTCCAGCACGCGCAGCGACCGCTCCACCTCCGCGGTGAAGTCCACGTGCCCGGGGGTGTCTATGATGTTGATGCGGCAGTCCTGCCAGAAGCACGTGGTTGCGGCCGCGGTAATGGTGATGCCGCGCTCCCGCTCCTGCTCCATCCAGTCCATGGTGGCCTCGCCCTCGTGCACCTCGCCCATCTTGTGCTTCTTGCCCGTGTAAAACAAAACACGCTCGGTTGTCGTGGTCTTGCCGGCGTCAATGTGGGCGATGATCCCGATGTTGCGGATTTTTTCCAGCGCGTAGTCCCTGGGCATACTATCCGAAGTGCGCGAACGCGCGGTTCGCCTCTGCCATGCGGAGCGTGTCCTCTTTCTTTTTCATGGCAGATCCCTCGCCCTTTGCGGCCGCGAGAATCTCATCCGCGAGCTTCAGGTGCATGGCTTTTCCCTTGCGCGATTTTGCGGCCGCCAGAATCCAGCGGCACGCGAGCGTGTACTTGCGGTCCCCCCGCACCTCAACCGGAATCTGGTAGTTGGCTCCGCCCACGCGCTTGGAGCGCACTTCTAGTTGGGGAGACACGTTCTTGATGGCAGCCTCGTACACGGCGAGCGGGTCCTGCTTGGCTTTTTCCGAGACAACGTCAAGCATCTGGTACACGATTGCCTGGGCCGTGGACTTTTTGCCGCGCTGCATCACGTAATTGATGAGCTTGGCGATGTTCGTGGAATTGAATTTCTGGTCCGGCGCAATCACGCGCTTCGGCGCTTTCTTTCCTCTCATAGACCTATGCTTTAGCTTTCTCGCGCTTCGCCCCGTACAAACTGCGGCCCTGCTTGCGCCCTTGCACCCCTTGAGTATCGTACACCCCGCGCACAATGTGGTAGCGCACGCCGGGCAAATCCTTAACGCGGCCCCCGCGGATGAGCACGATTGAGTGCTCCTGCAGGTTGTGGCCCATGCCCGGAATGTAGGCCGTCACCTCCATGCCGTTTGAGAGCCGCACGCGCGCAATCTTGCGCAAGGCCGAGTTCGGCTTCTTGGGAGTGGTGGTGGTAACGCGCACGCATACCCCGCGCTTGAAGCTTGAGCCTTTGGGCAGATCCGTGCGCTTGCGCACCGCCGGGTTGTACACGCTCCGCAACGCAGGGGTCTTGCTCTTCTTGACCCTCGGCCTGCGGCCTTTGCGTAATAGTTGATTCACTGTCGCCATATTGACATACACTAACAAAATCTCCCCCTTGAGTCAAGCTTCCCTTATACAAGGCCCGCGAGCCGGAAAAAAACGTCAAAAACGCGGCCGA
>CAYIMZ010000084.1:0-2720 GCA_964364695.1 uncultured Gammaproteobacteria bacterium
AACACAACCGCGAGCCCCATGAGAGACCCGGCCGCGGGAACGGCCCAGCGCTTCCAGTTGTTGGAAGTTATCTTCATTCCGGTTGGCTAGCGCCGGAGGCGGGGTCAAAAAAGTATTCCCACCAGAGCACGAGGTTTGCGTCCCCGAGCACGGTTCCTTTTGGCCCAGTGAGGCCGCTTTCCGCGTCCGCGCCGGATTGTGCTCCCTGCGAATCAATGTCCGGAATCACGACCAAGGACTCCCCGGGATCAGTGAGGTTGAGTTTTTCCCTGGCCTCTTCCCGTATGAACGAGTCGGTCTGCACATACTCAATAAGCTCGCCCAGGCTGTCTTTTTCGTGTTCCAGGGATGCGATGTCCGCGGACAGGGCGGCAATCTGCGCTTCGGTTGCGCGTTTTGTGAGAACCGCGCGGCTCGTGTACACCCCGAACACAACCACCAAGAGCGTGAGAACCGCGATTGCGGACTTTGAAAATACGATTGATTTGAAGACTCCGTCCGGCATATTACGGGTCAACGCGAATAAGGCGCTCCCATTCTGTGCGGCCGTTGAGGTACACTGTCTCCTCCGCATCCCGGAGCTCCATGGAAAATACCAGTTTGTACGTGCCGGGTTTGGCGCCTCTCGGGTCAAGCGTGAACCTGACTATTCCGGTTTCACCGGGCGCAATGCTACGCTTGTTGAGCGGAACCCCTACCACGACTTTATCTATCCAGTCAGCGCGGTCATAGAACACGCTCTCTGCATTATCCTCTCCATGTAATGAAACGGCGGCGCGGCGCGCGGTCCACACCTGGTCTGTGCTCGTGTTCTTAAGTTCCAACGTGATGGGGATGGGCGTCCATTTCTTGCGCACGGCAACCGGGATGGTGTGCTTTGTGATCTGCGCCGAAACTCCGGAAATGACTGATACGCTCTTCCCCACGAGCCCGCCCGGCATTTCAACGATGGCGCCCGCGCTGTCCGTGTACTCCAAGATGTACCACTCTTTTACAGCCCCGCCGGAAAGCGGCGCGGTGATGGTGAAGCTGAATTCCGCGATCTGGTTCTGGCTCACGCCGGTTGCAAGCGGAATCCGGTTGCTTGCTACGAGGGATGACTGCGAGCTGTTCTCATCAATCAGCTTGAGGTACACCTTACCCGCCTCCCAGGCAGCTGTCCCGCGGTTGCGGAACGAAACTTTAACGTCCGCGCGTGAGCCCGCGATGAGCGTATCCGGCACAGCCACGGTATCGTACAGGGAAAGGTATGTTGGCGCGCTCACTGGCGCGGATGGCGCTACAGCGGATGTGCCCAGCCGCTCCGCGTACGGAACGTAGTTTGCGGGATCGGGGATGGTAGCATCAATGTACTCAATGGAGTCCCCGACCTCGGTGAGCGCCAGGGTCGCATCAACCGCAATGGGGATCAGAGCAAGCCGTGAAGCGCCATAGGTGCGGCGCACAATGTCTTCGGATGCGATGCGCTTCTTTTTGCCGTTGGAAATCACGTAAAAGGCGCCATCCTGCGACTTGACCATACTGCCCTCTGCCAAAGCAACCGGATCTCCGGGCGGGAAACTTGAGAGCACGCTCTGGGACACAGCCAGCGGCTCCTCGCGGTTAAAGTTCTCCTGCCACACCGCGTCGTCCAGCAACTGATGGCGAATGCCGTGCTTGACGTAAAAAATTTCCGGGCCGCCGCTCTTCAAGAGCACGCCCTTGGGGTACACGGACTGCTCAGTAATGGGCTCGCCCTCTTCCAGGGCTTCAAGCTCTGCCTTGGAAACGGCCACCGGCGTCACGGGTTCAGTGTCAGCAAGGCGGTACCCAAGGGATGCGAGCGCCGAATCCCCCACTAAGCGGTGCTTTAAGCCGTCCGAAAGCAGGTACATGATGCCCGAACCCTCGGTTGTGACGACCGTGTTGTTAGGGATGGTGATGGGGTCCCCGACCGCGTAGTACGCGAGCCGCTCGGGCGCTACGTCAATGGCCTCGGAAAGCGCGTGGTCCGCGGCATAGAGCGCGCTGGATGCGAACTTGCGCCGCTTGTTGTTATCAATCTTCCAGTACTCGTTGGTTGCCGTGTCCCGCAGGAGCGCGCCGTCCGGAAACATGCGTTCCGTGAAGTACTTGTTCCACACGCGGGAGAAGAAGAAGTTGCCGCCAATGCCGTCCAATGATCCGTGGTAGGGCGTGTAGATGTACAAATTTGCGGTTGCCTGGTTCACGGGAGTGACGCTGTATCCGTCCTTTGTCTTGGTGGTTTTTCCCACGGCATAATCAAAGTACGTTTTTTGGCTGTAAATGCGCTGGGTGTCTGCTGCCGCGTCCATCTGATTGTAGATGCCGCGGTACTTTTCGTTGCACCGGCCCGAGAAGCACGAGTACCCGGTTGCCCAGTCCAGCTGCTTTTCCGTGGCTGTTGACTTCTCAATCAATCCCTGTTCCTGCTGGAGCTTGGCGAGCAAAAACTTCTGGCTCACGCTGTACTGTTTCCCGATTTCGTACACCATTTCAGACACGAGCTTGGGTACCCCGTTCACTGTGGCGGTGACGCTTTTGAGGGCGCTGTTTTTTGATTCCAGGAATTGCTGGATTGCGATCCGGGAGAGGGCGTTGCCATCAAACAGCTCCGCATCAGTCAAAATGTCGCTCCCATCGTAAAATCGGGCTCCTGCCGTTCCCGGCAACGCCAACAGTATCGCAACGAGAATTGTGACTCCGCTACCAGCCTTCAT
>CAYIMZ010000085.1:0-2652 GCA_964364695.1 uncultured Gammaproteobacteria bacterium
TAGTAGGTCATGGCCTCCCACACGCCCCACTGGCGCGCCGGGTGCCGAAAATCCAGGTGCTGGGAGTAGAGCACGCTAAACGGAGGCGCGTAAATGGCCTGGCCCGCTCCGATGATGGCCTCAACAATCAAAAGCTCCGCGAACGAATCAACTACCGTGTACAGCGCAAATCCGAGCCCGATGATGGCATAGCCCACGCCCACAAACAACCTGCGCGAACCGGACCAGTCGCTCACCTTTCCCACGAGGAGCGTGAGCGTGCCCGCAACCACGGCGAACACCCCTCCGGCAATGCCCGCATTAAGCAATGACCCGCCGACGTCCGCGATGAACAGCGCGTAAATGGGCCCGAGCATCGCTTCCGCAAGAAAAATCAGCCCATTGGTGATGAGCAAAAACTGGCGAATTTTGCTGTGCTTCCGCGCTGTCATAGTCGTCTGATGAATAGTCGGATATCATATGGCGTGATACAAAAAACCCACACGTGTGCTGCGCGAGCTTTTTAATGATGAGGCCCCGGAAGGTCGGAAATTGATGTTTTGTCGGGGCTTTGGCACTATACCACACCCTGGGAAAAAAGCAAGAGGCATTCGCCTCTTTGAAAAGTGGTATTGCGATCAAAAATGTGGTATAATGAAATCAGTCGGAAACAAAAACTAAAAACAAAAATAACAATTTATCAAAAAGTATGCAAAACATGAGATATTCCCTATTCTTTGGCATTGGGCTTACCTTTGCATTGGCCCTGGCAGTTCCTGCTTATGCACAGGACCAAACAACAGAAGCCGCAACTGACACCGCCCAAACTGACACCCAAGAAGAATCCGCAAGCGCTGATTCAGACGTACAGGCGGCGGTTGAGACTGCCGCGGCAGAAGAAGCCGTAGACGCGGTCATTGAGGAAGTCGGGCTCTCGCCGGAAGCGCTTGAGGACGAAGTCGTCACCGAGCAGGATTTGGAAGCCGAGGCTCCGGGAAGATTCCACATCTTCAAAAAAATCACGCGCACGATCCAGCGCACCATAACGCGCGATCCCATCAAAAAAGCCGAATACCGCCTTGAAGAAGCGCACGAGGAACTGTTGCGCGCCAAAGAAATAGCTGAAGAAAACCCGAATGATGAGAGCGCGCAGGGGGACGTACGGGACGCGCTTGATGATTTTGAACGCAACATTGAAAAGGTGGAAGACCAGGCAGCTTCCATCCGCGAAAAGAAAGCTGACCAGGCAGGCGAGTTTCTGGAGAAGATTGCAGACTTCCAGATCAAGCAGCAAAAAGTTCTTGATGCGCTGGAAGAAAAGCTTCCGGAGCAATCGTACGCCAAAGTGCAGGAAGCGCGGCAGCGTTCCATAGAGCACCAAGCGCAAGTCATGACCAAGGTTGCCGAGAACCAACAGCAGATCGCGGATGGCTTTAACGCGGCATTTGAAAAGCAGCGCGGCAGCGAATTTAGGGACTTCAAGAGCATGGAAATGCTGGAACGCATGTCCGAGTTCATTCCGGCGGAAATGAAAGCCACCATTGAACAGGCAAAACAAGGGGCGCGCCAACGGTTTGAGGTGCAGATCCAGTCCCTTCCCGAGGACGCGCGGAACGTTGGGTTTAGACGGTACATGCAAAACATTGCCGGAGACCCGGTCAACCAGATGCGGACATTGGACAACATCAAGTCCCAAGCCGACCTCCCGGACGAGTTCTTCGCGAGTATTGAATCCGCAAAGGAAAAAGCCATCAGCAAGTTTGAAGAGCGTTACCGCAGATTCGCGGATCCCGTAAACCGCGAAGCGTTCTTGGACGAATTCTCAAGCGGAAACCCGGATGATCTGCGCGTTATGCAGCAGATCCGGGAGAACGTGCCCCCCGAAATCAAACAGGAAATGGAGCGCAAAGAAACCCAGTCCATCCAGCGGTTCAAAGAAAACTTTGCAGATGATCCGGACGCCCAGTCCCGCGCGGAAAAATTCCGGGAGCTCGCGGCAAAAATGCGCGAAAACCCGGACCCGGCAACCTTTGCCTTAATCCAGAAGCTGGAAGCCGAACTGCCGCCGGATCAGAAAGCGTTTGTAGCCGGGCTCCAGCAGGAGGCGCAAGCCGGATTCCAGGAGCGCTTCCAGGCGGACCGGGATACGTTCATCAAGCGCATCCAGAGTTTTGACCCCAACTCAATCCAGCAACTTCAACAGTTCGGCGGCGAAGCGCCTCCGGAGTTCGCGGGCTTCATCCAGCAGGCCGTAAACCAGCAGATTGACTTTACGCGGCAGCAGCTCCAGAATTTTGACGACCCGGCCCGGTTTGAGCGTTTCAAGCAGCAGATTGATCAAAACGCAGGCATTCGGCAGAGTATAGAAGCTCGGTACGCTGATTTCGGAAATGTACTTCAATCCAAAGGAGGCGAGATACAACAGATACAACAGCACATTGAGCAGGGCTTTGGCCAGCGCATTGAATTTGAGCGGCAACAGCGGACCGAACAGGGATTGCCCGACTTTTCGCAGGAGGAACTCTCAAACATCAAAGAGCGCTTCCTCCTTCGGCCCCAGCTCGGCATTGAGCAAGGGGTTGAACAACAGTTCAGAGAGGTGCAGGAGCAGCAGGTACAGCGCCAGATCCAGAATCAATTCCGCGAGCAAGCACAACAGCAGGGCTTGCAGGG
>CAYIMZ010000086.1:0-2639 GCA_964364695.1 uncultured Gammaproteobacteria bacterium
TCAAACCCGACGCCGCAGTAGTAGCGGCCCTGCGGGTGGGGGAAGCCGTGCGTTGGCCAGCCCAGTGGCCAGTCTTTGCCATAGAGCGTGTACTCCTGCTCAATGCCGAATAGCGCATCGTGGTCCTGGAACTGGCGCGCCACTCCCGCGAGCACGTGGCGGGTGTTGGACAAGTGCGGCGTGTTGTCCGGGTTCAGCACCTCGCACATGACGAGGATGTGGGGGTCTTTGTTGATGGGGTCGCGCACAAAAGCCGCGGGCTTGAGCGCGCAGTCGCTGAAGTTGCCCTCGGCCTGCTCGGTGCTGGAGCCGTCAAAACCCCAGTGTGGAATGTCTTCCACGCGCTCCACCGGAGAGCTGATGATTTTGGTTTTGGACCGGAGCTTGGCCGTTGGCTTGCGCCCATCTATCCAGATGTACTCGGCCATGATGTTCCTCGGCATATTTTATTCTCCTCTCCCCCCGTTACTGTAGTTATCAGAGCATTGTAGCTAACTTCTTTAGCGGAGTCAAAATAGACTTTTTCGCGGTGCGATTGTATAGTTGAAGCAGGCTCTATGCTATTTACGTTCCGTTCGCACTACCAAAAGGTGAGAGCGCTGTACCAGCGGTATGAGCGCGTGCTGATTCCGGGGTTCCTGGTCTCGGGTTTTTTTGTTGACTACATCACTTTCAAAACCATCCAGGTTGCAACCGCGCTTGTTGTCCTGTCCTGCTATTTCGCGCTGGCCGGCGCTGCTATCGCGTTCGTCCGCCACTATGACGCGGGCCGCATCACTTCTCGGCTGCGGTTTGTCCGTCTGTTTGCGCCGCTTCTCATCCAGTACACGTTCGGCGCTTTGTTGGGCGCCTCGTTTGTGTTCTATTGGTACTCCGCGAGCTTTAGTGCGAGCTGGCCGTTCATCGCCATCATCGCGGGGCTCATGGTCGGGAACGAAGCCTTGCGGAAGTACGTGACGCGGCCCGCGGCACAACTCTCGGTGTACTACTTCATCGCGTTTTCGTTTTTTTCGGTGGCTGTTCCGTACCTTGCCAATGGCCTCGGGCCGAGGCTGTTTTTGCTCGCCGGATTCTCAAGCCTCGCGTTCATTGCCGCATACGCAAAGCTGGCGCCGCTCCCCGGCGGTCAGTCCGTCCTCGGGATTGCGTTCGGGATTTTTGTGGTGATGAACGCGCTGTACTTCGCGAACATCATCCCTCCCATACCCTTGTCATTGCGCGAAGCCGGAGCATACCACGAAGTGAGGCGCTCAAACGGGGGATACGCGCTTCGCGGGGAGCATGAAACCATTGTGGACCGTTTGGTTCCCGGACAGGTTGTGCGCCTCGGGCCGTCCGAACGGCTGTACGTGTATACCGCCATCTTCGCGCCTGCTGATTTAGAGACCAGAATTTACCACCAGTGGTACTACTACAATGATTCAACCAGTGCGTGGGAGAAGCGAGACCGCTTGTCGTTTGCCATTACCGGCGGCCGCGAGGAAGGGTACCGGGGGTATTCGGTGAAGAGCGCGGTGGAATCCGGCAAATGGCGCGTGAGCGTTGAAACTGAGCGCGGCCAGGTCTTGGGGCGCACCGCGTTTTTGGTTGAGCGGGTCGGCGCGACGCCGGAGCTTGAGGAAATAGCCAGGTGAGTGTAGGATACACACATGAGCAAAACTCTTCCATTGATCCTGTTCTTCATTTTTGTCGCGGGCGCGTCCAAGGGGGTTTCTGACACCTTGCAGTTTCATTACAGCCGCAGCATATTTGCGTCATCCCAAAACCAGCAGTGGTGGAATCCGGAAGTGAGCTGGAAAAACAAGTACAGGGATTACGATAACGGCGACACCCGCGAGGCGTATCTTTTCAGCCGGAGCCTCTTGGTATGGCGGACCGATGCCTGGCATTTGGCCCAGACCATAGAGACCTTGGGCTGGATTTTCGCGCTTTTACTGGCTATCCGGCTTGGTCAGATGCAAGGCGTCTCCGCCCCGGGCAGGGTCGGAGCCGCCTATAAGCAACGGAGCGTCCGCGCCGCTTCTTGGCTTGGGTTGTGTATGTTGATGCTGGCCGCGTTCTATGGAGGCTTTATGCTCTTGTGGGCTTGGCTCTTGGTTGGGTAGTGTGTTGCGTTCCGACGGCGCATCATGTATCATGGAGGCACGATTACCAACTAGACACGCCGTTATGCAAACGTACGCTAACCTCGCGTTTATCATTGCCCTGGTTGCCATCGGGTTCTACATCGTGCGCCTCCAGGTCGGGAACGAAATGCAGTCGGTCCAGCTGGAGCTCAACAACCAGGCCCAGCGCATCCAGAGCATGCGCACCAACGTCCAGACCATCGCCGACTTCCTTAACCAGCAGGCGCAGGCAAGCCAGAGCAAGTAACCGCGCCCGAGAACTACCCTCATCACTATGAAGAGATACCTCAATTTTATCTATATCATTATTCTGGCAGGACTCGCCATATTCGCCATCCGGCTCCAGCTCGTCGGGCAGATGAAAGCGGTCCAGCAGGCGCTTGCCAACCAGTCTGCGGCGGTTGACGCGCTGCGCGCGGACGTGGAAACCATTGCCACTTTCCTGAACGAGCGCACCAACGTGCGCGTGCAGACCAGCCAAACTTCCAACCCGCTGGAGCTTGAGTCCGGAAC
>CAYIMZ010000087.1:0-2580 GCA_964364695.1 uncultured Gammaproteobacteria bacterium
GCATGGCCTATGAAAAGATTAAAGACTGCATTCAGGATATAGACGGCGCTATCAGTTTTCTGCGGAAACGCGGGTTTCGCACGTTCTACCTCATCGGAGAGTCAACCGGCGCCAACAAGATATGCGTGTACCACTATTACAAGCCGCGCAATAAGGTCAAAAAGTATGTGCTGCTGGGAGGAGGCGATGACACGGGCATCTACTATGACATGCTGGGCCGGGCAGGGTTTTTGAGGCTGCTCGCGACTGCCAAGCGAAAAATCAAACAGCGAAAGGGCGGCGAAATCATCAAAGAACTCCTGCCGGTCGTCATTTTTTCGTACCAAGGATTTTATGACATCGCGAACCCGGACGGCGACTACAATGTGTTCCCGTTTTTGGAAGTTATCAAAGATTTGAAGTTGTCAAAAAAACGGTTGTTCCGGCATTTTGCGTCAATCACCAAACCGACGCTGGCGCTATACGGCGGAAAGGACAAGTATGCGTGGGGCAGCGTTCCGCGGGTCGTGCGTATGCTCAAAGAGCTTAAACCGGAATTTGAGTATGGGATTATTACGGGCGCTGATCACAGTTTTACCAAACACCAGCGCGAGCTTTCGGCGGCAGTCTCGCGATGGTTGGCAGCTTAATGCACAGTATGCAAAAGAAGTGCACCATCATTGTCTCCGGCGCTGTGCAGGGGATCGGTTTCCGGTACTACACGCAGGAGTGTGCGCGCGAGCTCGGGCTTGCGGGTTTTGTGCGCAATGAGCGGGATGGCGCTGTGCGCATAGAAGCGCAAGGGGATGAAGCGTCTATTCGCGAGTTCATCGCGTGGTGCGAGAACGGACCTGTGTACGCGCAGGTGGATGCTGTGAAAGTTACATGGGGTGATGCCCAGAGACAGTATCAAGATTTCACTATTCAACGCTAGCATGACGTTTACTCAAAGAGTGCTGTCAATTGTTACCAAGATTCCGAAAGGGTCTGTTTTGACGTATGCCGAAGTGGCGCGCCGAGCGGGAAGTCCGGCCGCAGCGCGCGCAGTGGGAAATGTCCTCAACAAGAATCACAACCCGAACATCCCGTGCCACCGCGTCATCCGGTCGGATGGAACAGCGGGCGGCTACAACCGCGGCTCGTCACTCAAGCTCAAACGTCTCAAAGCAGAGGGCGCGCTATGAATAAAAAAGTGCTTACTCTCTTCATTGCGCACAGAGACGGCAAAGTGCTCCTTGGCATGAAGAAGCGCGGGTTCGGCGCAGGAAGGTGGAACGGGTTCGGCGGCAAGGTAGAGCACGGAGAGAGTATTGAAGATTCTGTCTTGCGGGAGGTGCGGGAAGAGGCGGGCATTGTTCCAAAAGACATGCGCGAACGGGCCGTGTTTGAGTTTCGGTACGAGAACGCGGATGAAATGTTTGAGGTGCACCTGTTCAGCGCATCCGAGTTTGAGGGCGAACCGAAAGAAACGGAAGAAATGCGGCCGCAGTGGTTTTCACACGAGGAGATTCCATTTGCCGACATGTGGCCCGATGACGCGCACTGGTTTCCGCACTTCCTTGCGGGTGAGTTTTTCCACGGACGATTCAGATTCAGAGATACGGACACCCTGCTTGAACACGACATCAGAGTCATTCGCGACGATACGATTGCTTCGTCACTTCGTTCCTCGCAATGACAATCAAAAAAGAGGCCTAGGCCTCTTTTTGCATCGCCCGTTCCTGCCCGTTGATTCGGCGTTCGGGCTTGTTCATGGTGCGCTTACAGCGCGTGCACGAAAGCACGGTGAGGTGCCCGATCCTAAACTTCTGCAGGTTCGGCTTTTGCATGCGCTTGGTTGCGATGTTGGATTTGGAGCGGGAGTTGGCGACCTGCGCGCTTCTTCCGCAAAAACTGCACATTCTGGCCATAATTGGACAGTCTAACACATTGTCATTCACGCGTCAATGGTGTATACTATGCGGGTATGATTATCTCGCTTTTATTCAGCGAACCAACCCTGTTTTTTTTGTGGCTCCTCGCCATTGTGTACGGCATTACGGTGCACGAGTTTTCGCACGTGCTGGCTGCGTACGCGCAGGGCGATGACACGGGCCGCTTGATGGGGCGGCTCACGCTCAATCCGCTCGCGCACATTGATCCGTTCGGCATGCTGCTTTTACTGGTGGCCGGGTTCGGCTGGGGCGCTCCTGCGCCGTTCAACCCGCACAACCTCAAGTACCGCCGCTGGGGCGAGGTCATGGTTGCGCTCGCCGGGCCCGCATCAAACCTCTTAAGCATCATCATCTTCATGATCGCGGTGAATGTCCTGGGCCCCGCGCTCGGCCCGCTTAACCTGCTCATCCAGCTCTTCGGGTTTTTAATCCTCATCAACATCGTGCTCTTGGCGTTCAACCTCATTCCCATCCCGCCTTTGGACGGATCAAAGCTTTTGTTTGAGCTTTTGCCGGACCGTTTTTCGCGCCTCAAAGCCTCACTCGCTCGGAACGGGCCCTGGATTCTGCTGATGCTCGTTTTTGCGGACAATTTCCTCGGCATCAACATTTTCGGCCGCGTTTTTGACGTTTTTTTCCGGCTCGCGGGCCTTGTATAAGGGAAGCT
>CAYIMZ010000088.1:0-2524 GCA_964364695.1 uncultured Gammaproteobacteria bacterium
GTTGCGGTGAGCTTGTGCGTCCCCTCACCCTGACCCTCTCCCGAAGGGAGAGGGTAAACAGAGTAGCTAATTGAGCGGTTGATGGCGGGGTCGCTCTTGAGGCTGCCCAAGTTCGCATCAACCGCAAAAAAATAATCACCCGAAGTCTCCATAATCTGTCCTGCCCAGTTCGCGTGTTCCGCCAAGCCCTGGACCGCGTCATCCTCAAAATAGACCATGAGCTGGCGCTCGCTCAAGGCGTCCAATACCACCGGCACGAGCAGCCGGAGCTCCTCCAGGGACAGGGAGAACAGCTTTTCCTTGAGCTGCTGCGCCACGTCATCAATAATGTCCTTGCGGTTGTAGATGGTGATGCCCTCACTCTTGAATCCGAGCTCAACATGGTACGCGAGCTCGTCAATCAAATTCTGCGAAGTAAACTCTTTGCCGTCAACCGTAACAGGCCCGAGCACGGCAATCAAGTCTTCCACAACCGTAGGGGTAAGCGCAATCACCCCGTCAAACCTCGCCACCGGCCCGCGCTCATCCTTGTAGAACTGGATTGCCCGCTGGGCGCTGGTCGGAAAATCCGGGTCCCAGTTTGAGTCCCTAAAAAACCACTGGGACTGCTTGATGTACTTCTGCAAAGGCAGGGGCGGAATTTTCTGGTTGTACGCTTTGGCGGGTTCATCCAGATTGTACACGTTATCCGTGGTGAATGACACCACTCCCGCGTTGCGCATGCCTAGCACCCCGTACGTGCCAATGAAGCCGCCGGTGGGGCGCAGTTCGGTGTTGTTCTGCAAGAGCACCAGGTACGTTTTAGGGCCCGGGTACCCCAGGACGCGAGGGGCAGCCGCAATCCACGGGGAAATCTGGTTGAACACGGTCTGGCCTAAGAGCAGCTTATCCGAGAGCTCACCCGCCTTGGTGTTGAGAAACGAGAACCTGGTTGCCTGGCGCGCATCCTCCAAAAACACCAGGGCAAGCCCGGTCTGGTTTGCGACGCGCTCCCAGAGCACTGTTGAATCGCTGATGGCTTTGAGAAACGCGGCCTTGTCCCGCTCTGTGAGATCGCTGAACGCGTTGAGCTCGGTCTGCGACAAGAGGGGCACGCCCTGCGCCCACTCTACCACAGACTGCGCTGATGCAAGCGTCAGCTTGCCTGCGGCGACGAGTGACCGCGCGGCGCGGGCTTCGCGTGAAACAACCGGCAGCAGGGTAAACGGGTACAGCTTATCAAGGTCATGCTCAAACTCGTTGAGATTGGTTTCTGCGGCATCCAAAAGCTCTGCGGTCTGTTCCCAGTCCCTCTCTGCTGCGGATATTTTCAGCGGCTCAACCAGGCCGGCTATCTGCCGCGCGTTCCGGTACGCGTCTATTGCAAAATAGCCGTAGTACGTAGCCAAAAACAGCGCGACCAGCCCCCCTGCCCATACGAGCTGGTTCTTTTCGGGAATGAGGCGAATGACGTGAGGGTCAAATAGGGACATGACCCATTTTAACAAAAAATGGGTCATGTCCCTATTTGACTTAACCCCCACTTCCTAAAATACTTTAACGCGCTTGATAAGTGTATCCAGGACATCTTGTTGAAAAAGGAAAGGTAGAAATGGCTTGATACGGACGCGCGGCCGTGGTAGTGGATGATTTCCACGTCCGAGAGGTACCGCACCTCCCATCCGGCATCCCAGAACCTACGGCACCAGTCCGTGTCTTCCAGAAACAAAAAGAATCGCTCATCCATCAGGCCCACGCGCGCGATTGCCTCCCTGCGCACAATCATGCACGAGCCCTGCACCCAGTCAACCGGGCGGTTATCGCGGTGGTCCCAGTCCATCATCAAATACTTTTTGATTGCGGCTTGCGCGAAACCGAGGCGCGCGAGGGGAGTCCTGCGGTACGCGAGCACCTGGGGCGAGGGAAAGCGGTACACAAAGTGCTGCAAGCTCCCGTCCGGGGAAAGGAGGCGCGGCCCGGCGATGCCGACTTTCGGGTTTGCATCCATGTAATCCGCCATTGCTTTGAGGGAGTTGTCCCAGATCACAATGTCCGGATTCATGATGAGGCAGTACCTGCCGCTTGAACGCGAGATGCCCAGATTGTTGCCCGCGCTGAATCCCTTGTTCTCTTTTGATTCCAAAAGCTTCACCTGCGGAAACCTGGGCAGAATCTTTTCCTTGATGTAGTGAACCGAGCCGTCTGTGGACGCGTTGTCGCAGATGATGATTTCATAATCAAGGTCACTGGTGTGGTTCACCATTCCCTTGATGCACGGCAGCAGAAAATCTTTGGTGTTGTAGTTAAGTATGATGACCGAGAGATCCATGTTGATTGTCATTGCGAGGGGGCGTATGCCCCCGAAGCAATCTTAACGACGCAGTAAAGGTATGTAAATAAATTTAATGAGTTCGTATAACGCTACAAACGGCAGCCGCCACCAGTCGCGCCATGAGAGATTTTTCTTGAGCATGAGCAGGTGATTTTTGTAGCTCTCTTTTTTGACCCAATTTGGCCGCGACTCCCGGTCCCCTTTTTGCACGCT
>CAYIMZ010000089.1:0-2331 GCA_964364695.1 uncultured Gammaproteobacteria bacterium
TGCTTTTTTTTGACAAATTCTGGGGGTGTGCTAGGCTGTAGCTAGTATGGTTTCCTCAAAAGGCATCATTATTATCGGCATTATTGGACGCTCACCGAGCGGCAGCCTTTAATGTTGATGCCTCAATAGGAATCATACAAAGGCCCCTCCGCTCGGAGGGTCTTTTTGGTGTATCGCTCATTCAACAAGCCACTCACACATCACACTACACGCGGAAAGGGGTGAGTACGTATGACCACGCAGGTTACGGAATTCAGAGGGTATGATTACCAGTTGCCGCAGTATAAGGAGTTGCTTGCGCGGGTTCGGGGAGAAGTAGGTGATGGAGAGAAAACTCCGGTCAGTTCGCTGCAATGGCGAGGCGTTGCGAGCGGTTACAATCCTCCTCCATTGGTAGGCTGGGGACATCCCCTGCAACTCCACGGGCCTGGTATCGTCGGAAGGTTGTACCATCTGCTCGGCCAGGCCTATGACCGCGATATTCGGCCCGCGTTTCGCTTCTTTAGGGATCCGGTGGGGGTTGAGTTCAAGATCGTGATCACGCCGAGCCTGCACGTGGTTCTCTCAAGCAGCGCGGGAGTGAGGAGGCTGTTCGCGGTTTCTTGGAGGCCAAGCGTCAACGGAAATCCGCCCGCACATCCGACAGCCGCTCCTAGGCTGCTTGAGGCCATGCATTACCAGATTGCGCGGGACCAGGAGTAGTCGCGAGTCCGGCGCGCTCGCCACGGCCCGCATCACTCAACACGGTGCGGGCTTTCTTTTTTGTCTGAATCAGAGTCTCTCGTCATGAGCCAGACCACGAGCCAGTTTGCGGACATGAGCGCGAAAAACGCGATAATGAGTGCGGTATCGGTAATCATGTGGTTATTTTTTTGATTTTCTGGACATGTACAAACCCGTGAGATTGACCACCAATCCCACGAATACGGCCATTACGTACACGAGTAGAAACGGATCAAACGTGGTTTCTTGCATAGGTTTTTTTAAGAATGTAGATGCTCCACGCCCAAAATCCGATGGATCCCAAAACCCCAAACATGACGAACTCGGGCTTCACCACTCCGGTGACAAACGGCTGGATAAGGAACACCGCAAACAGTATCTGGGCAATGTCGCGATTGATTTCTGAATATGTTTCATTGATTTTTTCTTGTTGGTCCATACTGTTGCGTTTATTATACTGGCGGCGCCTTTGCGCTGTCAATGTTGCTATTGACAACCTGCGCGGAAATAGTAGGCTTGTTACAGCCTGTACTCTCTCGCTTTTACCACACAAACGCTGTGCACTGTTCACTCAAATGGAGGCTCTCTATGAGCACGTCCAGCGCCAGTTCCACCAATCAGGAACCTGGACCAGACCCCGAACGCGGCGACGATCGCGCGAGTCTGGACGACGGCGAAGGCGGAGGAATCCTCTACAACCTCTTCGGGTGGATCTTGGAAGGTCCCCAGAGTGAAATATGGGAGCAAGACCCGCCCGCGGAAAGAGATGATTCCAGCGACTTCTAGCGGAGTGAACTGTAGTATATAGTACGCAGTCGCGTTTGCGGTATGCGGTATATAGTAGCCCCGGGAGTGCGAAAGGAACACTCCCGCATCTAGTACCGGGCTCAAACCGGCCATAAAAAATAGAGAGAGTATCGGGCTGCGTTTCCGGGAGCGGAAGCGCGACCAGCGGTCTGCACGACGCTGGTCTTTTTTTGTGGCTATGGCCGGGGCCTGCTTGATTTCTGTGGCCAGTGTGGTTAGATAGAGTTAGGAGGATCTGCTCTTTGACAGGTCCATTCTTTTTGGCTTATTCGCAGTCTTGCCATGAAACCACACCCCTCATAAGGAGGCGCACCATGGGTTCCATTGTCAGGCTGTTTCGCACGATGCAGGGAGTCGCTGATTTTGAGGAGTGCTTCTGCATCGGCACAACCGGGAGCGGCATGGCGCCCAAGCGCATACTCGGACTGGCAGAGTTCTTGCAGGAACTGCCCGGCCAGCGCGTGCACCCGGAGAGTATGTTCAATCCGGATGAGCGAGTCGGCATGGTGGGGCCGCGTCCCGCGTTTGAGACGCCGTTCAGTTCAAGCGCGGTCCGCGCCTTGCGGGACTGCGGGTACGCTGAAGTGTTCCGGGTTGAGCGCTTCCGCCGCTACCGCGTGCCACTGGACCAGAACATAGATTCGTTTCTGGTGCCGCGATTTGACCGCATGACCGAGTGCGTGTACCCGGACTACATCACCGCGTATGAGTCCGGGGCCGCGCCCGAGCCTGTGCAGACTGTTTCGGTGCTTGAGCGGGGGACGAGCGCCATTGAGAGCGTCAACACCAGGCTCGGGCTGG
>CAYIMZ010000090.1:0-2320 GCA_964364695.1 uncultured Gammaproteobacteria bacterium
CGCTTGTCAGGGGGACTCTCGCAGTTTTGAGAGATCCCCCTGTTTTTTTTGTCAAAAAAAGGTATGATTGGTGTATGACATTGTTCTACCGCGCCATTGCGGCAGTGACTGCTCTTGAAGCCGCATCATTCCTCTCTTTTTGGTACCCGCAAACAAGCGCATGGCTGTTTGGGTTGGCTTCAGTCGCCGCGATTGTTTTGGCAATCCGCAGGCTTGAGTACGGGGTGATGTTCATCTTTGGCGAACTCGTGATTGGGTCATTCGGAAGGGAACTGGAAGTCGCCATCTTTGGGTTTGATGTATCAATCCGCATGGCGCTGTGGCTTGTTGTCATGCTTGTGTGGCTTACCAAGAACTTCCCCTTCCTTTACCAAGGAGGGGGCAAGGGGGTGGTTCGGGGAACGTTTTATCATTCAAGACTGTTCAAACCATACCTCGCGCTCGCGGTTATTTTAGGATGGGGGATTGCGTGGGGCATTATTCGGGGCAATCCCGCGGGCCTGATCTTCTCGGACGTAAACAATTATTTGTACTTTGCGCTGATATTTCCAGTGTATGATGTTTTGCGGTCGTCTGATGCGTTACGCCGCGCAGGCACGGTCATCGCAACCGCAATGTCGTGGCTTGGGGTTAAAACCATTGCCCTGTTTTACATCTTCAGCCATGAGCTCTTTAGCTTGCAGGATGTATTGTATGATTGGTCGCGGCAAAGTCATCTCGCGGAAATTACGAACATAGACCCGACGGTCATTCTGTCCCGCATCTTCATGCAGTCCCAGATCTGGCTGGTGTTTGGAGTGTTTGTATCGTTGGGCGTTCTGTTTATGTCATTGCGAGGAGCGCAAGCGACGAAGCAATCCTATTGGCGCGATATTGGGTTGCTGATTTTGTCTTTGGCCGCAATCATCGCGAGTTTTTCGCGCAGCTTTTGGCTTGCAATGGCAATCACATTCGTCATGCTGGTTATTGCGCTTGCGGCCATGCGCGAGAAGCTCAAAACAGTCGGGCGATTCATTGCCATCGCCGCAGGCACGGGTGCGTTGGCTGTCGGGCTTGCGGTGATTGCAATGCGGTTTCCGATTCCGCCGAGCTCTGCTGACCCGAGCCTGATTGCCAGCCGCGCGGGAAAGTTTACGGGCGAGTCCGCAGTTTCTTCCCGTTACGCACAAATCAGGCCATTGCTTGAATCAATCAAATTGCATCCGGTTCTGGGTTCAGGATTCGGCACGAGCGTCACGTACCAATCCCTTGACCCGCGCGTTTTGAAAAATCATCCGGACGGAAAATATGCCACCACCGCGTTTGAGCTTGGATGGCTTGATATGTGGCTTGAAATCGGCCTGCTCGGCGTTGCCGCGTATGCATATCTCCTCTGGCGCATTTTGAAGCTAGGCTTGCGCCAAATCAACCGTCATCCCGACCGAGCGTACTCGCGAGCGGAGGGATCTAACGCCTGCTTGATGTTAGGCGCGCTCGCAGGTCTTGTCGCGGTTGCGTTAACGCACGGGGTAAGCCCATACCTCAACCATCCCCTGGGCATTGGAATTATGATGCTCGTGACCAGACTGGTTGACCAAAAACAAAACACGTAGTAGTCTTGAAGCAATTCACGCAGGCCACTAATGATCAGGAGGAGTCGCGATGACGCGTTCATACTGCCGCCACTGCGGTACGTACTGCGAAGAGGACAAGAGGGAATGCCCGAGCTGCGGCTTTCAGATGATTCGGCAGCCCACTCCGGCAGCCCTAGAAGCCATAACCAAGGCTCTTGAGCATCCGGAGTTCACCTGGAGGACCCTCCAGGGGATCGCAGATGAGCTGAATACCGATCTCCGGACAGTGAGAACCATAGTAGCGTCACTTGGTCGCGCAAGGCCGCGCGTTTTGGTGAGATCATCCCAGGTCTCTTCCGAGGGCGAGCAGCTCTACATAACGGTAAAGCACTATCGGGAGAGGGTGCCAGTGAGTCAGAGAATGGCCGCTGCCATTCATAACCGGGTCGCATGATACATGTGGTGTGCGATGACAGTCGTTCTTTTGCGAAGCTCCGTTCCGGAGGGGTGCGGCGGCGAAACACCTCCTAGCCGTCGCGCTTAGGAATACCGGGTGAGTAAACTCCGTTCTCCCAGCAAAGGTGGCTCTGGCAACAGGATGGAAGTCATTGGCCTGTGTACCAGGCAGATCTTCCGCCATCCACGGCCGCCAAATTGGCTAGGCAAGCCCCGAGAGTTGTGCGGAACTCTTGGCTGATGGATGCCGAGTAAACAGGGTCCAGGTCGAATTCCTTCCCGGGGGTCTGGCTGGGCGCACGAGAACGATT
>CAYIMZ010000091.1:0-2270 GCA_964364695.1 uncultured Gammaproteobacteria bacterium
AACGACCGGACCATTGTCTCGCACGCCATCTACGTCACGGACGAGGAGATCCGGAAACTCGCCCGCGCGCGCGTGGGCATTGCCCACCTGCCAACCTCAAACATCATCCACAAGAGCGGCACATTCCCGTTCTGGAAGTTTGACGAAGCGGGCGCGTTCGAGCGCATCACGCTGGGCACGGATTCCGTGGTTTCAAAAAGCCGGCTGGACCTGCTCACCGAAGCGTACCAGACGCGCATCACCCACCTGTACGAGCGTACCGTCAAATTCAGCTCGCTCTTCAAAATGATGACCTCAAACGCCGCCGGCGTGCTCCACGACGAAAAGCGCGGGCGGATTATCCCGGGGGCCGCGGCGGATATCGCCTTCTGGAAACTCCGGGACCGCGGCACCATCCCCTACGACGAAGCAAACCCCCTCACCATCATCGGCAACCTCATCACGCACGGCGGGCGGACCGTGCGCGACTTAATGGTTAACGGCCGGTTTGTCATTCGCGACCGCAGGCACGTGTTCGTTGATGAGAGCAAACTGCTCACCGCAATCCAAAAAGCCCACATGGCCATGCGAGAGCGGGTGCGCTCTGGCGCGTCCTCAACTGCCGCTTAAACCGCGAGAAGGATAAGGGCGGCAATCACGATCACCACTACGACGATGGGCAGAATCAGCCGGAGCGATGATTTTTTTTCTTCCCCTCCCAAGGGCGCCTCCGGAGCGGGCGCTTGCTGCGCGGCCTGCGGCATCTCCTGGTTTGGAACGTCCATAGTATTGGCTTACTGTTAAGTTGCTATTGCGTGTCTGTGCGGGCGCTGCCGGAGCCGGACGTGTCAAAGTTCACGCTCACCGACTCAAGCGCCACCTCGCCTCCGGTTGCGGGGTCAATGCCGTACACTTCCACGGTCCCCTCTTCCGTTGCCTGGAACACGAACGAGATCAACACTCCGAACGGACCTCGCTCCCCCTGCACGCGCGTCTGTTCGCTGATGACCACGTCTCCTGCCGGATTCTTGACGCGGATATATACCGCGCCGCCAGGGACCGTTGCTTCGCCGCCCACCAAAAACGGGGACTTGAGCACCTGGCCCTGCTGCGGGCTCGTGAGCCGGATTGCGTAGCCGCCCGCGGCAGTATCAGAAATCGGAACGCGGTCTCTCCCGGTATTCGGCTCCTGGGCGGAATTTTTTGCGGTGAGCGCACAGCCGGTGGATATGAGCGCCACGAGCGCGAGCGTTGCTATGTGTTTGAGCATACGTTACTTTGGTATTGCGCCAATAAGGATAGGGGTGCCGGGCCGCGGGTCGTAAGCTGCGGCATTGCCGTCTGACTCCAGGGTCACCATCACGGCGTCGTAGGGCTCAAGCGAAACGTTGGATTCGTAGAAGAGGTACAAGCTCTCGCGGCCCGGGTTCCAGAGAAGCTCGCCGAGTGAGAGCGCGTACGGCGCGTCGGAAACGCGCGAGCTGAAATCAATGTTCGCAAACGGGGTGCCGTACTGCTGGTCCGCTTCGGAAACCGAGGACTGGCCCAGGCCGCCGAGGTTCCCGGCGTCAACCAGCCATGCGTGGAGCACGCTGTGTTCCGGGAGCGCCGCCCTTTCGGCAAGCGCCACGTCCACCTCAACCTTGCCTTCCTCCTTCCCGATGCGCGCAGCGCCCGTGGTGCGCTCCAGGTCCGCGTTCTGGGCGAGAGATATGGTGGTGAGTACCACGTCGGTCTTTTTGAGGATCACGCGAGGCGCCGCAACATCCCCGAGCCTGCCTTCGGCCGCATTGCCGCCTGCCTGGTACGCGAGCCAGCCGATGAGCGCCATAAGCGCAGCCAAAACAATGCCGAGCAAAATGATGTTGAGGTATCCTCGTCTGGTTGTGTAGTACATGCTTCTATGAGTATACCACAAAGCTGCTTTTTGCCTCAAGCAACCCGCTCCACATACCCCCCGGTCTCGGTATTCACACGGACCACATCACCAACTTTCACGAACATGGGTGTTTGCACCGTAATGCCGGTTTCAAGCGTAACGGTTTTTCCGGGATTGTTCGCGGTGTCCCCTTTTACCGCGGGCGGCGCTTCCGTGACTTTGAGGTCCACCTTGGGCGGGAGCTTGAGGTTCACGGGGTTGCGCTCCCACATCATGATGTCAATCTCCTGGCCCTCTTTGAGAAACCCGAGGCTTTCTTCTGCCACGTCACGCGGCAAGCTGAAGCTCTCGTAAGATTGGTCCATGAAGTGCGCCCCAAGATCATCAGCGTACAAAAACTGCACGCGCTTGT
>CAYIMZ010000092.1:0-2253 GCA_964364695.1 uncultured Gammaproteobacteria bacterium
GGTATGAGGTACCATACACCTCTTTGATGATTGTTTCAACCGTCTCGCGGTTTTTAAGCTCCAGAACCTTTTCCTGCTGCAAGCGGTACTTGAACGCGAGTTCAAGCGTGTCGCCGGAAACGCCCACCGGCTCTGCCACGCCCAAAACGAAATTCAGGGCGTGATTTTTATTGCGCGCCTTTGCCAACACCTCGCCCCAGCCGTCCAGGATCTCCTCAAGCGAATGCGTTGGTTCGGTTTTTGGCGAAACAGCTGGTGTTGACGAAACAGCTGGCTCATCTTGAGTTGTTTTTGTTTTAGGGAGTTCTTTTTTTATTGGTTCCGGCGCGCGAGCGGGATTCTCATCCCCACACAAGAGCACCGTGGCAAGCTCCAGCCCAAGGCTCGGCATCTCCGGAGAGAGCTCCATGTCATGCGAAGCGCGGAGTAGTTCCGAAGTGATTTCGCGCAACCGCTCTGCATTCGTCTGTCCGGCCAATGACGTAAGTTCCGCGATTTCATCTTTTGAGTAGGAAAGCTCAAGCCGCTTGTGGTCCCTGGTAGCCGCGTGCAGCACCAGCTGGCGGCTCACTTCAAGGCAGTTCGCGACAAAGAACGTGAAGTTGATTCCCTGCTCCTCCAAGCTCCCAAGCTGCCCGAGCGCGAACGGCGCGTCGCGGTTGACGAGTGACGCGAGAAAATTGACGGTCTCGGCAAACGGCACCTTGGGCAGAAACAGGCTCGCGTCCTCTCGGGTGATGTCCTTTTTGCCCATGGAGAGGATCTGCCCCAGGAGGCTCTCCGCGTCCCGCAAGGAACCCGAGCTCCTGCGGGCAATGTCCAAAATGACCTCATCATCCATCTTGACGCTCTCCAGCGCGAGCAAAGCGCGGAGCCGTTCCTGAATCTCGGCAAGCGGCACAAGCCCGAAGCTGAAGTGCTGGCACCGCGAGAAAATGGTGTCAGGAATCTTTTCAAGCTCCGTGGTGGCGAGGATGAAGATGACGTGCTTGGGCGGCTCTTCCAGCGTTTTGAGGAGCGCGTTTGCCGCCTCGCGCGTGAGCATGTGCGCCTCGTCAATGATGTACACCTTGTGCGGCGAAGTGGCAGGCGCGTACTTCACCATTTCCCGCAGTTCCCGCACCTCTTCAATGCGCCGGTTAGAGGCGGCGTCAATCTCTATCAAATCCTGTGCCCTTCCCTGGTTAATGGCAACGCAAGACGCGCACTCGTTGCACGGCTCGCCTGACTCTGTGTCGCGGTTTGAGCAGTTGGCGGCCTTGGCCACAAGCCGCGCCAAAGTGGTCTTGCCGGTTCCGCGCACGCCCGAAAACAGGTACGCGTGCGAGAGCGTACCCGATGCGAGCTGCTTCTGGAGGATGGCTTTGATGGAGTCCCGGCCAATGACTTCCTTGAAGGTTTTGGGGCGGTAGGTGCGGTACAGGGTCATGGGATTAAGTGTACCCAAAAACACCACACCAATCAAGGGACTGTCATTGCGAGGAGGCGTACTCGCCGACGAAGCAATCCCGTCAATAGCTCACGGGATCGCCACACTCGCTATCGCTCGCTCGCGATGACACTACAGTAGATCTGCGGTTGCCTTATCCAGGGCGTCACCGTGTTCAGGCGCCTCTGCCGCGGTTCCGCGCGGCGAGAAAGCAGGTTCAAGCTGCTTGATGATGTTTTCAACCGCAGCCCAGTGGGACAGCTTGTCCGAGGGCACGAGAATCACCACCTCGTCCCCGACCTCGCCCTTGAAGTACGTGATTGAGGCTGACAAAACTTTGTACGAATTGCCGCCCGCCATCACCGCGTACTCGCCCGTGTCTTCGTCCTGCATCAGTGTGCCGCGCATGCGTTTGCGCTCAACCGGGCCGATCTGCTTGTACAAAAACGACCCGTCCGAGAGGATGGTGAGCTTCAGGATGTCGCCGGGAACGAGCTTGGATTTGGACGCGTAGTTCGGCGGCACGGAGTACGTCTTTCCGTCGTTGCCCTGCATCTGCACCCCGTCAAACACGCCCTCAACAACCTCGCCCTCCTCGCCGGACGCTGCTCGTTGCGGCCGTACCGAAGAGAGGGATGAGATATCCACATTTTCTCCCTGCTGCACCTTTTCTAGCATCTTGGTCGCGGTTTCAATCTGCTTCTGCGCGCGGGAAATCATCTGCTGTAATAGCGCAATTTGGTTTGTTTGTGCCATTTTTTTGTTGCTTTTTGTGTTTGGCGTTTGCACGTACAGTATAGCACGAAACGCGAAAAACGTAAAAG
>CAYIMZ010000093.1:0-2239 GCA_964364695.1 uncultured Gammaproteobacteria bacterium
TCTGGAAGTTGAAGCTGGTTACGCTGGCAAGTGTCCCCTGGATGATGGCGCCAACGTCCGGGTAGGTTGTGGAAGCTGCAAGCATATCTATTATATTTTCTCCCCCTTACCAAGGGGGAGACTAAGAGGGGGTCTGTGAAAGATATTTCAATTATACCACTCCGTTGACAAAAACAAAAGAAAAAGGTACACCTAGTGTGCTCGTCCGCTCGAGCAGTATCGCCCTTTTCACCCGCGTCCATAGCCAGATAGCACCGGCGATTGGGGAGAATCATCATGGGAACAATTGGAGCAGGTACCCAAACTGCAACCAGCCTGGAACTATCCGACGAACTCCTGCAGCGTGCCCGCGCTCATCTTGATGAGATGACGCAACGCATGCTGTTCGTGTTCGTGCGTGTGACATTAAAAACGCGCGGTACGTACACATACCGAACCGTGCACGCAGACATAGTGACCCAGATAAACAAGGACTACTGGGGAGCAGAAGGAATTATACATGACACCAATCCTTCTGGTGACGAAGAGGAAGATCCTACCCACTTAGTCTATACAAACGGTCCTGAGCTTTGGCGGTATTCTGTTGACACGCATCTACGGGAGTGGCTCCAGTTCCCGTCGTGCGCGTTCTTTGATAGGTTCATCCCCAGCGAACCAACAAGTTCAGTGAGGGTGGTGCTCGCCGAAAGAGACCGCCACCAAGTTGTTGCTGTCGGTAGAAGGGCTGTTGAAGATCTCGCAGTAATCTATGGAGCAATCTACCAAAACATCAGCAGCAAACTCCACATGCATCTTTCTTGCCCCCGCTGGGCTGATGTGAGAACGTTCGCGAAGCGGTTTGAGGCACTCCGAAGCCGCCTCCGCAAGGAGGATGAGCGCCGCATAGACGCCATTCACGAACTACACAAGTAGCGCGTAGCGCACTCTAGCGCCATTCGTCAGAGCGGACGAACGCAACAGCCGCCCTCCCCTCGGAGCGCGGCTGTCTTATTTTTATTCTGGCCTACAGCCACCCCTTGCCTTTTGCATCTGCGAGCTCTTCGTAGAGCTTCTTTTCTTTGCGCGAAAGTTTGGATGGAATGACCACGTCCGCTATGACAATATGATCCCCCTTTGATGATGAGTGCACGTGCGGCACGCCTTTGGCGTTGAGCTTGAAGCGGGTGCCCGGCTGGGTGCCTTGTGGAATTTTTAAATTGACCGCGCCATGCACTGTTTCCACTTGGATAGTGTCCCCGAGCGCGGCTTGGCTGACTGACAGGGATTCATGGGTGATGATAGTGTAGCTATCCCGCTCAAATCTCTTGTGACTTTTCACGCGGATGTGGACGTACAAATCGCCTGATGAGCCGCCCCGCTCCCCTGCGTGCCCAAGTCCGGACATTTTTACGGTCTGGCCGTTGTCTATGCCGCTAGGAATTTTAATATTCACTTCTTCCGGGCGCTCGTATATGCCCTGCCCGCGGCACTCCTTGCACGGCACGTCCGCGCTCTTCCCTTCTCCGCGGCACTCGGGACAGACTGACGCGGACTGGAACGTGCCCAGTAATGTAGAGCGCGTGTGCATAATCTGGCCGCTCCCGCCGCACCTATCGCAGGACGAAATCTTGGTGCCCGGCTCTGCGCCGTTACCTTTGCACTTCTCGCACTTGGCAACGCGGTTCAGGCGGATCGCGCGCTCGGCCCCGAACACCGCATCAAGAAAATCAATGCTCATTTCTATTTCCAAACTCTCCCCTTGTTGGGGACCTGCCCGCCGCCGCCCGCGCCCGCCTCTGGCGGAGAAACCAAACACCTCGCTGAAAATGTCACCCAAGTCCCCAAGGTCCACGTTGAATCCACTGAATCCACCCCCGAATCCTTGGCCAGCCGAATGACCGGCCCCGCCCTGCGCCGCGCGCATAAAATCCTCCCAGTTCATGCCAGTTCCGCCAAACCCTTGCCCGCTGAATGCGGCATCGCCAAACTGGTCATACTGCTTGCGCTTCTCGGCGTTGCCGAGGATTTGGTATGCCTCGTTCAGCTCCTTGAACTTGGCCTCATCCCCGCCCGCCTTGTCCGGATGCAATTCATGGGCCTTCTTGCGGAAGGCCTTCTTAATCTCATCTTGGTCGGCGCCTTTTGATACGCCTAAAATGTCGTAATAGTCTTTAGCCATAGTATTCCCCCTCCTTTACCAAGGAGGAAGTCAGTTTGCCTTGTTGACGAGGGGGGATATAGTTCCCCCTCCTTTTCAAGG
>CAYIMZ010000094.1:0-2217 GCA_964364695.1 uncultured Gammaproteobacteria bacterium
ATACCTCGTCCGAAATCGCGCACACCCTGCGCTCTGGTCCTGGCCTGGTGCACCCCGCGATTCCGGCGTCCGAGTGGCGCGCTACGGATGAGTATGCGCGCCGCAGCAGGTAGCGATTGACTTTTTATGCGTTTTTTTGTAGTGTAGGCATATGGCACAGTACAAAGCCCAGCGGGTAGGCGTGTTCGTGGACGTGCAGAACATGTACTACTCCGCCAAAAATCTGTTCGATGCAAAAGTGAATTTCGGCAAGGTCCTGGAAGAGGCGGTGGGAGCGCGGGAGCTCATCCGCGCCATCGCGTACACCGTGAAGGGGCCGCAGTCCGAGGACGACAACTTTTTCTCGGCTCTGGAAAAAATCGGGTTTGAGGTAAAGTCCCGCGAGCTGCAGGTATTTTTGGGCGGAGCCAAGAAGGGAGACTGGGACGTGGGCATGTGCATGGATGCAATCCGCATGGCAGCCAAGCTAGACGTGGTGGTGCTCGTGTCCGGGGACGGGGACTTTGAGCCGCTCGTGTCCTACCTCAAGTACAGCGAGGGGTGCGTGGTGGAGATCATGGCGTTCGGCAAGACCTCCGCGAGCCGCCTCAAGGAAGCGGCGGATTTGTTCACGGATTTGGGAGAAAGCAAAAAGTTCTTAATCAAGCGATAATCATTATCACTAGGGCAGTACGAGGCCTAAGCGTGCGGGTTTATTTAACCTCTTCTCAAGGTGGGTGAGGCGAGATTAAATAGACTCCTCTCTGGCCCGTGCTGCCGAGGAGTTACGTATGGAAGAAAAAAGGTATACCGTGTCCGTGAACGGAGGGGAGTTCGTATTTTCAACGGGCAAGCTCGCGCTGCAGACCAATGCGAGCGTTTTGGCGCGTTTCGGCGGGACCGAGGTGCTCGCCACGGTGGTGATGCCCGGGGAGCCGAGGGAAGACATAGGTTATTTTCCCTTGATGGTTGATTACGAAGAAAAACTCTACGCAGCCGGGAAAATAAAAGGCTCGCGGTTTATAAAGCACGAGGGAAAACCCACGGACGAGGCAATCCTTTCCGCGCGCCTCGTGGACCGGGCCATCCGCCCCCTGTTCCCCAAGTGGCTCAAGAACGACGTGCAGGTGATTCTCACCGTGCTTTCGTTTGATAAGGAGAATGATCCGGACATTGTAGGATTGAACGCGGCTGCTGCCGCGCTCTCCATTTCCGATGTGCCGTGGAACGGGCCCATTGCCGGCGTGCGCGTGGCGCGCGTTGGGAGCGAGTGGAAGGTGAACCCCACCTATGCCGCCCGCGGCGAATCTGAATTAAATCTGGTGGTTGCGGGCACTGCCGAGAAAACGCTCATGATTGAGGCGGACGCTAGGGAGGCGGGTGAGGAGCTCGTGTATGAGGGCGTGCTCTGCGCGCAAAAGCAGCTTTCAAGCCTCATGGATTTGTTTGCGAAAATGCGGGAAGAAATCGGGCTTGAGAAGATTAGCGAGCCCGAGGCAGCCCTTTCTGAAGATGACGGCTCTGCCATTGACCCCGAGAAAGAAGCTGAACAGTTTGTTTCCGGACGCATCAGTGCGGTGCTGTTCACGGGCCCCAAAGAGACCAAGAGTTCGCGCAAGCAGGCGGTTGTCGCCCTGCTTGAACAGCTGGAGGAGCATCTGCGCGGTTTGCAGGTTGGCAAAGAGAAGCGCAAACTCGCCTCCCTCGCTGCCGAGAAGTTCATTGAAACGTCGGTGAGCGCGGCCATCCTCAAAGAGGGCAAGCGCGTTGACGGCCGGCGCCTGGATGAAATCCGCCCTCTGCAGCTTGAAGCTGGCCTGCTCGCGCGCACGCACGGGTCTGGTTTGTTCTCGCGCGGGGAGACGCAGATTCTCTCGGTTGTCACCCTTGATTCTCCCGGATCTGAACAGATCCTTGATACCCTGGAAGAGAACGACACCAAGAAGCGCTACTTCCACCACTACAACTTTCCCCCGTTTTCAGTGGGCGAAGCCGGACCCTTGCGCGGGCCGGGACGCAGGGAAATCGGGCACGGCGCCCTGGCAGAAAAGGCGTTGGTTCCCATGCTTCCCTCCAAAGAAGAGTTTCCCTACACCATCCGCGTGGTGAGCGAAGTGCTGGGCTCAAACGGGTCTTCGTCCATGGGCTCGGTGTGCGGTTCAACCTTGGCTCTGTTGGATGCCGGCGTTCCCATCAAAAAGCCGGTATCAGGCATTGCCATGGGCCTCGCCTCGGACG
>CAYIMZ010000095.1:0-2214 GCA_964364695.1 uncultured Gammaproteobacteria bacterium
GATCAAGCGTCGCAACCTGGTTCAAAAACCGTTCGCCCCCTCTCCTGAACTGGGTCTCAAACTGCTGGGTCATTGCCTGCTCCATCTGGTTCAAAAATTCGCTCTTTGCGGGATCAGAGCGCACCTCCGCCTCCAGCGATGCAATCAGCTTAAACATTTTAGGCGAAGGGTTATTGAGGAACTCGCCGGAGAGCTTCTCAAACCGCGCTGCCTGATCCTCGGACTGCGCATCTTTGAACCGAGCCTTGAACGCGTCAAGCGAACGGCCGTGCACCGACTCAAGCTGCGCGAACTCTGGAGAACCCGCGGTCATGCGGTTCTTGAGCTCTTCAAGCGTGATCAGGTCTGAAACGTCGTCCGTGTCAAACGAACGGAAAAACCGATCGCTAACCTCCTGGTCGCGAGTCAAAGAGAGCTTTTCCCCAAACTTGCGGATAGTGATCTCTTTGGCCTCCTCTATCTTGGCGAGCACGTCATCGGAAATGCCGGACGACCGCTTGATTTCTTCCAAGAGCCCCAAGAGCCGGGTTTCGTCCATGGTGGCATATTCAAGGTACTGCGAAAACTTCTGGGTGCGCACAGCCTCCGGAATGTTCTGGATGCGCACCTCAAACTTCTGGATGGTGTTCTTTTTCGCCTGCGCAAGCGCCTCTTTAACCGTCGCCGGAGCGCTATCCCGCATGGCTTCAATGATTTCAAGATTTGCGAGCTCCTTAAATTCAGACCCGGCCTGCTTGTCCAAGGCGCGCGTGATGCGGAGCCTGACCTGGTCCGGATCATCCTCAACCTCGGTCAAGAGTTCGGTAAAATCTCCAATGGTCTTTTCTTTGGCATCTGAAACGCGAGCCATAACCTGCTCAAGCCCGGCGGACGAGTCCTCACCCGCGTCCCGCGCGAGCTTCTTTGCCGTGAGCGCCTCATCCGAAATGATGGAGAGCACCTGCCGGTGCTTGATCTGCTTGTCCGCAACGTCGTCCAAAACGCGCTCAACCGCAACCGCGTTGTCAGCCTTGGCGCTCTTGAGCTTTGCGGTTGTCGCCGCAACGTCCTCAAACTTCTTTTCAAACCGACCAATGGCGCTGCTGATGACGCCCGGGCTCACCCCGGAAACGCCCCGCTCGTCAATGAGCTGCTTGACCTCGGCGAGCTGCTGGTTCGCGTGCCTGAATTTGAGTTCGGCGTCCGCCACCGCGTCAAAGGTGAACGCTTCCTGAATGCCCCAGCCAAAGCGCTTGAACGCGTGCAAAGGATTGTCCGGAAGGATGCGCGCCTCGCTCGTTCCCAGGTCCGCGAGCGTGATTGCGGCATCCTGTACTACCTCTACCGGAGCCTCGGCGAGAGGAACGGCCTGATCCTCTTGATCCTGCGCAAACGCAGCCCCGGAAAATAAAACAAGCCCCAGAATTGAGGCCGTAAAAACAGGCAACCACTGCTTCGTTGTTGTCGGACAATTGAAACAAGCGCGTCTTCCGTCAATTCTCATGCGTTTATTTTGATTTTGAGGATAGAGGATACAATACCATTACACCACACTCTTTCCCGCGGCGCAAAGGCGACTGTGGATAACCCAAAAGATGTTTCATCCCTGCGCTTTGACATCAATCGGCAGGGTAAAGGTAAACATACTCCCCTTTCCTTCGCCCTCGCTCTCGGCCCACACTCTGCCTCCGTGTGCTTCTACGATTTTCTTGGCGATAAAAAGCCCCAGGCCCGAGCCGCCGGTGTGGATGCGGGTCACGGCCTCGGCGCGCGTGAACTTCTGGAACAAGCGGTCAATTTCAATGGGATCAATGCCAATGCCCGAATCCCGCACCTCAAACGTAATCAAGGACTTTGATCGGGCGAGCCGCACATTTACCCATCCTTTGTCCGTGTACTTGACGGCGTTATCAACCAAATTCATCATCACGTCGTGGATTTTGTCGCGGTCAAGGCTCATCTTGGGCAAGGGCTCATCCGGCTTCTGCACTGTCAATTCAAGATGCTTTGTTTTTGCGGCTTGCTGTAAATCTCCGACCACTTCATCCATAATTTCTTCAAGCTGCACTATTGATTTGGTGAGCTCCAAGCGGCCGGTTTCAATGCGGGACACGTTCAAAAACACGTCAATGAGCCGCGTCAAGCGGTCGCTAGACCGGTAGATGCGCTCCAGCTCGTCGCGCTGTTCCGGAGTAAGGACCCCAAAGTCCCCCTCCAGGAACATGGACACATACC
>CAYIMZ010000096.1:0-2195 GCA_964364695.1 uncultured Gammaproteobacteria bacterium
GATATGCCTGACTAGGTGTTTGAGGCTGTGTACGGCCAAATTTTGGCCTCTGGCGTGGTCAAAAAGTTTATCCCCCGATGAGGGGGACCCCTCCTTTTCCTCTCCAGCGGCTATGTGAATATTATATTGACTTTTATTTAAGTTTGTGGCCAAATCAAAGATATATCGCTGTGCGCCACCGAATTCCTGCTGCGTTACGATATAGAGAATTTTGGTCATGAATCTGCTTGTTTTTTAGCTTATTTCTGCTAACATTATCATATGCCAACAACTTTCATCCTATCATGTCAAATCAGAGATATACAATAGGAATCATGGGAGGCGGTTTTGTGGGAAGCAGCGTTGCCTCTTTTTTTGATGGGGTAGCAGTGTACGACAAGTTCAAGCCTATGGATCCTTTGGAGGACGTGCTCGGCCGGGATGTGATTTTCGTATGCGTGCCTACGCCGTACGAGAACGGGTTTGATAGGAGCGCTTTGGACGACGTGTTTGAGAAAATTGGTTCAATCAACAAGCCGCGCATAGTCGTCATCAAATCAACATGCGCGCCCGGGACCACGGATTATTTCCAGGAAAAGTACGCGCACCTCAAGGTGCTGTTCAACCCGGAGTTTCTCACGCAGGCAACTGCTGAACAGGACTTTAAGCATCCGGACAAGCAGCTTGTAGGATTCACAGAGGCGAGCCGCGACATGGCACAGGTGGTGCTGGATATGTTGCCGGATGCGCCGTACAAGAAAATTTTGCCAGCTGCCTCCGCTGAGCTCGTCAAGTACGGCGTGAACACATACTATGCGACCAAGGTGGTGTTCGGCAACATGCTCTATGACCTGTGCCAATCACTCGGAATTGATTACAGCGAAGTCAAAGAAGCGTTCGTGTCTGACAAGCGAATTGCTGATTCGCACTTTGACGTGCTGTACGGCGGGTACCGCGGCTTTGGGGGCAAGTGTTTACCCAAGGACTTACTCGCGTTGGTTCACTTTGCCAAGGAACGCGGCGTTGACGTTGGGTTGCTTGAGAAGGTTGATGAGATGAATAATCGGTACCGTTCCCTATGAAGCGTGTCGCGATTTTTTCAGTGACGTACCATCCGTTCATCGGCGGAGCCGAGGTGGCCATCAAAGAATTCACTGCCCGGCTGCCGGAGTATGTGTTTGACCTCTATGCCGCAAAATTAGATGATTCACTGCCGGATGTGGAGCATATGGGTAATGTCACAGTGTATCGGGTCGGCACTGGCAGGAGGTTGTTTGATAAGTGGCTGTACCCCTGGGGCGCTGCGCGGCTCGCATTGATGCACCACCACCAGAATCCGTATGACCTTATCCACGCAGTGCTTGAAACGTATGCTGGTGTGGCAGCGCTCTTGTTCAAAAAGCGCGAGCCAAAAGTCCCTTATCTTCTCACTATGCAGAGCGGGGATTCTGACTGGTTCATCCGATTGCGTACCTGGTTTTGGTACCCGTGGTACAGGCAGGTGTTTACCCGTGCGGACAAGATTACGGCAATCAGTTTTTGGCTTAAAGACCGCGCAAAGGGTTATGGCACAAAGGAAGAGGATATTGAGATTATTCCGAATGCGGTTGATGAGCGTTTTTTGGAGATTGGGAGCCCCCAAGAGCGCGCTCGCGTCCGTTCATCCTGGGGCGTCCGCGACCAAGACATTGTCGTGATTACTGCGTCACGGTTGGTGCGCAAAAACGGGGTTGATACTCTGATTGATGCAATGGAGCGTGTTCCCGAAAACGCGAAGCTTGTCATCGCGGGGACGGGCGCGGATGAGCGCAGCCTCAAAAGCCGCGCTAAGAGGTTTGGAAATCGTGTGCTGTTTTTGGGGCATATTGGTCACGACATACTACCCGCACTACTGCGGTCAGCCGATATCTTTGTTCGAGCTTCGCGTTCCGAAGGGTTGGGAAACGCATTCATAGAAGCAAGGGCAGCTGGCTTGGCGGTCATCGGGACTCCGGTCGGCGGCATCAATGATTTAATCAAGGCTGGCATTGTTGAGCCGGCAGAGGGGAACGCGGCCGCGATTGCAGAAAAGATCGCGTCAGCCGTGCGGAGTGCGGGAGGTGCTGCATCGCCAGAGCGAGGAAGGGGCCGCATTCGCGAGCAGTATTCCTGGGATGTGGTTGCTCGGCAGTACGGGGATGAGTATAAAAAATTATTAACCGCAGAACATGTATCAA
>CAYIMZ010000097.1:0-2150 GCA_964364695.1 uncultured Gammaproteobacteria bacterium
GTTGACCCGACCGGAGCAGGAGACGCGTTTCGCGCAGGCATTATCGCGGGGTATGTCAAAGAATGGAGCTGGAAAGAAACTGGTCAGCTGGCCGCAACCATTGCGTCCTATGCCGTGGAGAAGTACGGTACTCAAGAGCACAAGCCGTCTGTTGACGACATGCGGGACAGATACAAAAAAAATTTTAGCAGCCAATGTCCACTATGAAAAATCCCTGGCGTAAGCTTTCCGGCAAAGTGATCTATCAAGACCCATGGATGGGATTGCTTAAAGACCGGGTAATTAAGCCTGGTGGAAGCAAGGGCTTTTACGCGTATGTTAATAAGGCACCGGGCGTGGTGATTATCGCGCTTACGCAAAAGAAAGAAATTTATTTGGTCGGGCAGTGGCGTTATCCGGTCGGGAAATACTCATGGGAGCTCCCCATGGGCGCTGCTGACAAAGAAAAAGGGGTTTTAGCCGCGGCAAAGCGCGAGCTTGCGGAAGAAGCAAAAGTCGGTGCTCGGGACTGGAAGAAGGTCGGCATGTTCTATTTCGCCAATGGCTCTTCAAACCAGGCTGCGCATATTTATGTGGCGCGCAAACTTTACGAGAAGCACGCGCAGCACGACGATTCCGAAGAGCTTGCCGTCAAAAAAGTGCCATTAAAAAAGTTTGAACGCATGATTCAGGCGGGCGGCATTACGGACGGCCCGACTATTGCGGCATATTATCGGGCAAAACTTTATTTTAGATTATGAAACTATTGGTTACCGGCGGAGCCGGGTTCATCGGCTCCAACTTCATCCGCTACATTTTACGAAACTATCCAGACGATAGCGTGGTTAATTTTGACAAGCTCACGTATGCAGGAAATCTGGAAAATTTGAAAGAATTTGAGGGTGATAAACGCTATTCATTTATCAAAGGGGACGTGTGTGATTATGACGCGGTCGCTGGCGCGTCAAAAGGAGTTGATGCAGTGGTGCACTTTGCGGCTGAATCGCACGTTGACCGGTCCATCCACTCAAGCCACGAGTTCATCCGCACCAACGTGTTCGGCACGCAGGTCGTGATAGACGCGGTGGCCGCGCGTGGGGTCAAAAAAATGATTCTCATCAGCACGGACGAGGTGTATGGGGATGTTCCGGCTCCCAAGAAGTCAAAGGATGGCGACCCATTCAAGCCATCCAGCCCATACTCCGCGTCCAAAGCAGCCGCTGAATCGCTTGCCATTGCCGGCATCAGGACACATGAGGCGCCCATCATGATTACGCGGTGCACGAACAACTACGGGCCGCACCAGTTCCCGGAAAAGCTCGTGCCCTTGTTCATCACCAATCTTTTGGAAGGCAAAAAAGTGCCCCTCTACGACGGAGGCACGCAAATCCGCGACTGGCTGTTTGTTACAGACCACTGCAGCGCGGTTGACCTCGTACTCCGCCAGGGTACGCTCGGAGAAGCGTACGACATTGCCGCGGAAAACGAACCCGAAGTTACGAACCGCGAAATTACGGAGATGGTCCTTGCGCTCGTGGGTCAAGATAAAAACATGATAGAGCCGGTATCCGGCTTGCGGCCCGGGCATGACCAGCGCTATGCGGTTGATTCGTCAAAAATCCGGTCCTTGGGCTGGAAGCCGTCAGTGTCTCTCAAGCAGGGGCTGGAACAGACCGTCACCTGGTACCAGGAGCACGAGGACTGGTGGAAGCGCGTGAAAAGCGGGGACTATCAAGAGTACTATAACACTCATTACCACACATGAAAACGCTCATCATCGGCTCCAAAGGCATGCTGGGCCAGGAACTTGCCAAAGCGTTTGCGGAGCAGCGCCCAACGCTCTGGGATTTTGATGAGATTGACATCACTGACCAGTTACAAGTCAACGAAAAAATAGGCGCGCTATCGCCAGAGCTCATCATTAATGCCGCGGCATACACGAACGTGGATGCGTGCGAAACCAATGAGGAGCTTGCCACTAACGTCAACGGCGCGGCTGTGGGGCATCTCGCTGATATCGCGTCAAAACTTAGGGCAACGCTCGTACACTACTCAACTGATTACGTGTTTGACGGGACGAAACAAGAGGGGTATGCGGAGGATGATGCGCCTCATCCGATTAATGCGTATGGCAGGTCAAAGTTGGCGGGTGAGCGAGCCATTCTGTCATT
>CAYIMZ010000098.1:0-2116 GCA_964364695.1 uncultured Gammaproteobacteria bacterium
CCGTGCACAATGTGCTGCTCCTGGTACTTGCGGAACTGGGGGTTATAGGCTTGATCTTGATGATTTGGCTTGCCGTGTCATTGCGAGGAGCGATAGCTCCGAAGCAATCCTATCAAAGCATGGCGGCTGGGTTGTCAGTTTTGCTCCCTATCACCGTACTGGCGTTTTTTGACCACTATGTCTGGTCTTTGTACGCTGGAGTGATGATTGGAGCAGTGTACGTGGGTATTTTTTACCTAAAATTAGCCAAAAATTGATTATATTTGACGAACAGCTCTTGACATGGCGAGTTGTTTGGTGTATACTTCGGATTATCAAAACAGAAAGTTGTACCATGCAGTAAACTCATCTCTTCTGTGATATGCAGGAGAGGCCCTTGCAACCCCCAACGGGAGGAAACCCTATGGGTGTGCGCTTCGCCAAGACCGGGCACCCAGTGCCCGCGATCTCCATTTTCGTCCTCGGCCGCAAGGCGGCCGCCGACCGCACCTGCTTCGCCGATCACCTCGACGGCGCCATCGTCGGCGTCCTCGACCCGGACGGCACCACGGTCACCTGACCCTGGGCCGCCGGTGACCGCGCTCGCCATGGTGGTAGCGCGGTGCAGTACGGCTCGTGGTGAGCCGCCCCTCAACCCTCCACAAGGAGAACGCGCATGAAGCGCGTGGTGCCGTTGGGATTGAAGATCGGCAACTAGCCAGCCCTGGCCGCAGGCCAAGGGCCCGGCTCACATGAGCCGGCAACGTGGCGAACAGTTGTTCGCAGTACTGGAGCGGGGGCCGCGCAGCAACGCGCTGCCAGCCCTCCTGCGCCATTGGTGGTAAAACAGGTATGGCTTGCCTGGCCTGTTCCGGAGCAGGAACCATCACCGGCGCACTCACGCAGGGTCCTCCCGGCGGTCGCCGCTTCCCAGCGGCATCTCCCAGGACCTTTGCCGGCTTGCAGCACGCTGCCGGGCCCCGCTCCTTCGTTCATCAAAGACCTGCGTTGCGCTACCAGCACGCAGGCCGCGCCCACCGCCGTACGGTGGTGGGCCGGACAGGTAGCTCCCGCAGGCAACGAGGAGACCACCCGCGGAACCCCAAGGCCATGGGTTCCGGCCGTTGCCCTCCGTCGCTTTTACAGGACGGAGGGCTCTTTTTTAATACCTAAAAACAGGGGGTATTGACAGATTTGCTGGATTCTATATAATGGAATCTCACAAGCTGATTATCACTCTATATACAAGAGTGATAATATCGTAAATCAAGCATTTAACCAGTATGCATATGCACATCAAACCACTCGGCGATCGCGTGATCGTCAAACCCCTCGGAAACGAGGAAATCACCAAGAGCGGCATTGTCCTGCCAGACACCGTTGACAAGGAAAAGCCGGAGCAGGGCGAGGTCATTGCCGTTGGCCCGGGCAAACGGCTGGATAGCGGAGAAATAGCGCCCATGTCCGTAAAGGTCGGGGACAAGGTCGTGTTCCGCAAGTACTCGCCGGACGAGATAACCATTGACGGCGAGGAAGTGCTCGTCATCAGCGAGAATGACATTGTAGGAGTAATTGAGTAACCATATGGCAAAGCAGATACTATTCAGCGAGGAAGCTCGCGCCGCAATCAAGCGAGGCGTAGACAAGCTCGCGAACGCAGTCAAAGTCACGCTCGGCCCCAAAGGCCGCAACGTGGTGCTGGACAAGGGCTTCGGATCGCCTACCATCACCAAGGACGGCGTGTCCGTTGCAAAAGAAATTGAGCTGGAAGACAAATTTGAAAACATCGGCGCAGAGCTCGTCAAAGAGGTCGCGAACAAGACCAATGACGTGGCAGGAGACGGCACCACCACCGCGACCTTGCTCGCGCAGATCATGATTGCGTCCGGCATCAAGAACGTGACTGCCGGCGCGAATCCCCTAGGCATCAAGCGCGGCATGGACGCTGCAACCGAAAAAGTGGTCGCATCGCTCAAAGAGCAGTCCAAGGCCATTGATCCGGCGAACGAGCAGGACGTGGCCCAGGTTGCCTCCATTTCCGCGAATGACGCTGAAATCGGCAAGCTCATCGCGCAGGCCATTAAGAAAGTCGGGCACGAGGCTCCCATCACCGTGGAGCAGTCCCAGTCTTTTGGCA
>CAYIMZ010000099.1:0-2048 GCA_964364695.1 uncultured Gammaproteobacteria bacterium
ATCTAGTCTCTACGGCGCCCCCTCCTCTCGCGAGAGGAGGGGTTCCCACGGTGTTGGCATGCCAGCCAAAGCTGGTTTAGCTTTCACCGTTATCCCGGAGTGTTCATCTCAAAATTTCTTTTGAAAGCTGCTCGTGTGAGAACAGTCTGCCCTCGTTGACCGCTTGAGTACCGACCCACGTTGCATGTAACAACATACCAAAAAACCAACAGAAATGCAAGCTCGCGTTACTTTGCCCGAGGCCAGGTGTGGGCGGCTTTGGGATAAATTTTTGATAAGGGATGATTCTCGCACGCATGGCGGCGAGCCGGGCACACAGCGCGGCCGTACTCAATGATGCGGTAGGTCCAATTGAACCACTCTTTCTTGGGGAGGATTTCCATCAGATCCCGCTCTATCTTGACTGGATCGCGCGAGTCCGTGAGATCAAACTTGAGCGCAAAACGCCTGACGTGCGTGTCAACCGCAATGCCTTCCACTTTCTTGAACGCGTTGCCTAAAATGACGTTCGCGGTTTTGCGCGCGACTCCGGGAATCTTCAAGAGCTCCTCCATGGCGCCTGGCACGCGGCCGTTGAAATCTTTTTTCACCATTCGCGCCGCAGCCAGAATGTTCTTTGCCTTGTTGCGGTAAAATCCGGTTGACTTGATGTCTTGTTCAAATTCCGCCTGGCGCGCGGCTGTGTAATCATCAAGCCTCTTGTACTTCTTAAACAGATCTCTTGTGACTATGTTCACGCGCTTGTCCGTGCACTGCGCGGATAAGACAACCGCAATCAAAAGCTCCCAGGTGGTTCGGTACTTAAGCGCAATATGCGCTTTGAGATACAATTTTTTGAGCACGCGAGCCATGGAAACAGCGCGCGCTTTGCGTTCTCGTAATTTCCGGGCATTCATACGCACAGCATACCATCATCCCCTAAAACCACAAAAGACGCTGTAGAGGCGCCTCTTGTGCATCAAAAATCTAAAAAATTACTTGCCGCAGGCCTTGCAGTCGCCCTTGTGGTTCACGAGCAGATACAAGCCCGAGAGCCCGACCAGGACGTAGATGACACGGGAAACCGTGGCATCCATGCCCCCGAATATTTGGCCGACCTCCCAGCCGGTAAGCGTGAGAACGCCCCAGTTAAGGGCTCCCACAATCACCAGGAGGAACGCGACCATGTGAAGTGCTTTCATGGTTTTTGTTTTATTGGATTTGATAAAAAGTCCGACCGAGACCTAGTATACCATATTTTTTACTCCAGCGCAATGCGGGCAAGATGGTCTGTGGAAAACTGGAAGGCTGCTATTTCTTCCCTTCAATGATGGCAACAACGTCCCGAGCCGAGTGCTCGCCAATCACCCCTTCAAACAACTTCAAGCCGTCAAGCTTCTTCAAGAGCACCGCCACCATGAGCACTGACACAATGAACGCGGCCTTGATGGCGGAACCAAGCAAGAGAAACGCAGATGATATGGTTGAGACCGTAAGTATGAGAATGATGGAGAGCACGTAGATGAGAACCCACTGGAGCCCGGGAATCCGCTCTTCCCGCAACGCAACCATGTTCTTCCTGGTCTTTTGCTGCTCCTGCAGGCCCACTATAATCCTGGATGCGGCCGTGCCTCTCATCCCCTCATCACCCCCTTTGGCGATTGTCTGTTCCAGGAAGTAGTGTAAATCCGTGAGTGTGGTGGTCTTGTGGGTAAAGGCGTAGTCCCAACCGTTTTTGACGATCTGTTTGTAGTAATTTTTGATGATGTCACCAGCCTTTTTCTGCTCATCGTTTCCCAGGTGCCCGGACAAGCGGTAGATGCCCGACATATTTCCGTCAAAATCAGCGGTAAGCCGCCTTATTTCGCTGTACCTGCCCGCCTGGCGCGAGATGAAAAACCCCGTGAACAGGGCAAATAAGAAAGTTGAGAGCGTGAGGAACGTTTTGTCCACCTCGCTGCCGTTGAACACGCCATAGTAGTACGCCGCGCTCAACGCAACAAAGAGCAGGATGAAAGCGAGCAGCAATGTTTTTTGTTTCATACGTTTTGGCTGTCCGAAAACAGAAT
>CAYIMZ010000100.1:0-2032 GCA_964364695.1 uncultured Gammaproteobacteria bacterium
TGACCGGGGATGATGTGCGCGCTTTGCGGGCGCAGATTGTCTTATCAAACACCTACCACATGCTTTTGCGGCCAGGGCTTTCGGTTTTGAAAAAGGCCGGAGGATTGCATGTGTTCATGGACTGGCATGGGCCCATCATCACTGACTCGGGCGGGTTCCAGGTGTTTTCCTTGGCAAAGATACGCAAAATTCTTCCGGAAGGCGTGCGGTTCCAGTCCCACATTGATGGGAAGCAGTTTTTGCTCACGCCTCAAAAGGCGCTGGAGATTCAGGGGGTGATAGGGTCAGACATCAGGATGATTCTTGACGTGTGCCCCGCGTATCCCTGCTCCCGCGCCGAGGCGGAGCAGGCAGTGGAGCGCACCACGGAGTGGGCTACCCTGTCATTGCGAGCGAAGCGAAGCAATCTCATCAATGCACCAAGGCTCGACGTTAAGATTGCGGAGCCTGTCCCGAGCGAAGCGTGGGGATCGTCGCCAAAGGCGACTCCTCGCAATGACAAACCGATGTTGTTCGCCATTGTGCAGGGATCGGTGCACAAGGATTTGCGCATCAAGTCAGCGCGCGAGCTCGTGAACCTTGATTTTGACGGGTATGCCATCGGCGGCCTTGCGGTGGGGGAGCCGAGCCAGAAAATGTTCAGCGTATTGTCATACACCATTCCCGAGCTTCCCGCCACAAAACCGCGGTACCTGATGGGCGTTGGCAAGCCGGAGCAGATTGTTGCGGCAGTCAAGGCCGGAATTGATATGTTTGACTGCGTGATTCCCACGCGCGAGGCCCGGCACGGCCGTTTGTATTTCTGGAAGGGCGCTGGGTTCGCGTATGAGGCTGTGTCCATCACCAATGCGCGGTTCACGAAATCGTTTGTCCCCATCAATGCGGCGTCGCGCGTCAAAGAGTTGCAGACGTATTCGCGCGCGTACCTGCACCACCTTTTTAAAACAGAAGAGCCGCTTGGCATGCGGCTCGCCACGCTCAATAACGTGGATTTCTACCTTGAACTCATGCGCCGGATACGCGCTGGAATCAGCGCGGGCCGCCTTTGAGGAAAAAAAGAACCCGGGGGTGATGCAGTGCGACCGAAGTCACAGAGCATCACCCTCCGGGCGTGCCAGTCACCCACAGAGGAGAAAGCAGATGGCGTCTGCGGATTCGCCTGGTGTGGAGACTGGGTATGTCGTTATGAAGAGCAAGAGCGCGGGGGGTGCAGGGGGCCGGTCCTGCGTCCCCCCGCGCCGGGCGGCTCCTTTTGGTCATGTCCCGCGAACGCCAGTTACGGGTTGCGGGATAAAGGAGCCGGACTGCCAGCCTCAACCGGTGAGGAACGACGTACTGCCGCGGGGATGCGGCAGTACGCGGGGACCGGTTCAAAGAGGCCGGCAGATAAGGGTCCGGCGGGCACGGACCTCCGGGGTCCGTTGGGCGAAGGCCCGCCGAACTGCGCCAGACTTACCGTCATCCGTTTCTATGGGGTGGATGTAGAGAATGACGGCGGAGGAACTGGCGCATTACCGGGGAGGCTAGGAACTAGGGAGCAAAGGGGATCTCGTGCTATAAACCGAAAGTACGCCCATTCTTTCATATTGATTGATTTTTGTCAAGCATCCGTGTATCATACAGCTATACTATGGCACAGCAGGACATCATGGAAAAAATAATTTCCCTTGCCAAGCAGCGGGGGTTCATCTATCCCGGATCCGAAATCTACGGGGGCATTGCCAATTCCTGGGACTACGGCCCGCTCGGTGTTGAGCTCAAAAATAACATCAAAGCATTGTGGTGGAACATGTTTGTGCGTTCGCGGGATGATATGGCAGGGCTTGACGCTGCTTTGATTATGAATTCTAGAGTGTGGGAGGCAAGCGGCCATGTCAGCGAGTTCAATGACCCCATGGTTGAGTGCAAAAAGTGCCATACGCGTTTTCGCGCCGATCACGTCAAAGGCGACAAGTGCGAGGAATGCGGAGGTGAGCTCACCAAACCAGTCATGTTCAACATGATGTTCAAGACGCACCTCGGGCCGGTTGAG
>CAYIMZ010000101.1:0-1984 GCA_964364695.1 uncultured Gammaproteobacteria bacterium
GGCGGATCAAACGCAACCACCCCGTAATCAGGCTTCAATTCCTTGATGATGTTGAGCATGATGGACGCAAACCCGTACACCGCGTTCACCATCTTGCCGTCGCTGGTCGTTAAAGGCGGCAGGGCGTGCCACGCCCGGTGCAAGAGCGCGTTTCCGTCTATAATGATGAATTTTTTCTCATGCTTTGCCATAACTGTATTCTACCCCATCCAAGCTAAAAAACAACGCCAAAATGTGGTATACTAGCGGCATGTTCGCATCACTCCAAACTTGGTTCATAGACTTCATCTTGGGCCCCGGGGGGTACCCGGCCCTCTTCTTCTACAACCTCCTAGTTGATACGGTGGTTCCGGGATCCCCGGAAGCTGCGGCAGCTGCCGTGTGGGCCGCAGGCTTGCCGGTTGCCGCGAGCATTGCGGTGATGACTGCCGGCAACTTTGCGGGAAACGCGGTGAATTATTGGATCGGGCACCATGGCACGCGCCTCGCGCACAAGCACTTCAACCTCAAAAAGGAACGCATGGCCAGGGCAAAGCGCTGGTTTGACCGATTCGGCGGGCCCGTGCTCCTCTTTTCCTGGCTCCCGATTGTGGGAGACCCCTTAACGTTCGTGCCGGGCATTATGCACTACAGTTTTGCCAAGTTCACGGTCTACGTGCTCGCGGGAAAGCTTGTCCGCTACGTGGGGCTCTACTGGCTAGTTCGCTCCGTGGTGTAGCCTGCGCGAGAGGGAGAGCACGCGCATGCTGATGTCGGCGGCAATCGCTTCAGCCTGCTCAAGACCCCGGGTCCACTCCCGCACCGGGGCAATGCGCTTGCGCGAAAGCCGCGAGAGGGACTCGCGCACGCGCTGCAGGAAAATGTTTGCGAGCGTGTACGCGCGCATACTCACCTCAAGCTCCGCGCGGACCACTTCAGCATCCTCGTGCGCGAGCTCTTCCTCGTCTATGTCCAGGGCATAGGCGATTTTGGATGATACGAGGAGCGCGTTAATGGTCACGCGGAAAACATCCGGGTCCCGCATCCCGCGGTGGTCATAGAGCAGGTGCCCAAGCTCGTGCAAACGGCTTGCCCAGCCCACGGCCTGCCGATACAGAGCATCACTCTCAAACGGAAGCAAATCGTCTTCTTCGCTCCCGTTCACCGGTTCCGGCAGAGCATCGGGAATCTCGTCCGCGTGAACCTCGGACGGAGCATCCAAGAGCTCCGGGTTTTCAATCACCTTAAAGTACTCTTCAAAGTCCCCGCCAAAGAGCTCCTGCATGGTTTCGTCGTACTCAAACAAGGTCCGGTGCTGTTCGCGCACCATGTCCCGTTCGCTGGTAACGCGGCTGCGGCCGGTTGCGTTCTGGGGCGCGACAATTCTGTGCGCGCTAAACACGTACGGATTGCCAGCATCGGGCTTGATTGACGCAAACAGGCGTTCAGCGTTTCTGTTTGAGTGAGACGTCATAGAGTATTTCTTCCAAGCGTTTGAGGTTGCGGCGCGCGTCGTCCCGCTTGGCCCGCAAGGCGCCGCGCAAATCCATGGAGAGCAAAACCCCGAACAGCTCCTCGGTTGCGTCGCGATACTGCTTGACCAAGGAGAGACTGCCGCGAGTGACCTCAAGCGTGGCCGCGCGCACCAGCTCGCCCGTTAAATCCGAGAGCGCGGAAAGCTCTTCTTCGGCCCTTGTTTTGAATCCGGACGCGATTGACAGGGATTTTTTCTGCATCACGCGCAAGAGGTAGCTTGCTTCCAAAAATTCTTCCACTGCCGCGGAAAGCGTTGCTTCGCCGCGCAGCCCGGCTTTTTCCGCCGCACTGACCATGGGTTTAAGTTTGCGCCCGACTTCGGCTAAAGCCTTTTCCGCCTCTTTGACCTCGCCGCGGTGCAATTTAAAAATCGCGTGCTTTGCCTCGCGGATGAGGGAATTCGTTTCCCGGATGATGTTAGAGCGGCCTGAATCCTGCTTTTCTATCTGGCTCTTGAGCTTTTTGATGA
>CAYIMZ010000102.1:0-1949 GCA_964364695.1 uncultured Gammaproteobacteria bacterium
GCCGGGTCAGCGTGCATGCGAGCCTGCATTGACCGCGCAGCCAACACTTTGTAGATACTGTACGCGACCTGATTTTGGATGGAAGCCAAGAGCTGCTGGAACAAGCCGTACGCGTCGCGCTTGTACTCAACCAAGGGGTCGCGCTGGCCATAGCCCCGCAAGCCGACCGCGGTGCGCAGGTTGTCCAACGCATCCAAATGGTCCATCCACAAGGTATCAATGGAGTTCAAGAGCACGCCGCGCTCAATCCGCTTGACTTGCTCTGGTTCATTGATTGATGACGCCATGTCCTCATACGCGCTCTTTGCTTTTTCGTTGAGATGGTCAATAATCGCGTTCTGGCTATCCAGCTCCCCGAGCGCCAATGGCACATCAGGGGGGAACAGGGTGCTCATTGTCTGCTCAATCTCTTTGATGTTCCACTCATCGCGGTTGGATGTGCCAGTGTGCAGATTCACGACCTGCGCGATTTCAGCCCCAATCATTTCAAATGCCTGGCTTCGCAGCTCTTCCCCGGAATCCGTGGCGAGGATGGTCTTGCGCCGCTTGTAAATGGCCTCGCGGTGCCGGTTCATCACGTCATCGTACTCAACCACGTGCTTGCGGATGTCAAAGTTGTGGCCTTCCACCTTTTTCTGGGCGCTCTCAATGGAGCGGGACACCATCTTGTTTTCAATGGGCATGTCTTCGGGAATGCCGAGGCGGTTCATCATGTTCTTGATGCGATCGCTTCCGAAAATGCGCATCAGATCATCGTCAACTGAAATGAAAAACTGGGATGATCCCGGGTCTCCCTGGCGGCCGCTGCGGCCCCGCAGCTGGTTGTCTATGCGCCGGGCCTCGTGCCGCTCCGTGCCCAAAACGTGCAAGCCGCCGAGCTTCTTGACTTCGTCCGCTTTGGCCGCGTCATGCGGCGTGCCGCCGAGCACAATGTCAACACCCCGGCCCGCCATGTTCGTGGCGAGCGTGACCGCGCCTTTGGCGCCCGCGAGAGAAATGATTTCAGCTTCGCGCTCGTGGTTCTTGGCGTTCAGAATCTCGTGCCTGACCCCGGCTTTCGCAAGCAGTGCCGCGAATTCCTCGTTCTGCTCAATGGAGATGGTGCCAATGAGCAGAGGCTGGCCTTTTTGATTGCGCTCTTTGATCTCTTTGATCAATGCCTCGTACTTGCCGGCCTTGGATTTGTAGATGCGGTCAGGAAAGTCTTGCCGGGCAATGGGCTTGTTCGTGGGAACCACAAACACGTCAAGGTTGTAGATTTTCCTGAACTCCTCTTCCTCGGTCTTGGCGGTCCCGGTCATGCCTGACAATTTAGGATACAGGCGGAAATAATTTTGAAAGGTGATGGTGGCAAGGGTTCGGGACTCGCGCTTTATTTCCACGCCCTCTTTGGCTTCAATGGCCTGGTGCAAGCCCTCGCTGTACCTGCGGCCGTGCATCAGGCGGCCCGTGAACTCATCCACGATGATAACCTCTCCTTCTTGAACGACATAATCGCGGTCCCGCTCAAACAGAGCGCGCGCTTTCAAAGCCTGTTCCAAATGGTGCACCGTGTCCAGTCCGCCCTCGGTGTAGATGTTTTCCATGCCCAAAGCAACTTCCATGTTCTTGATGCCCGCCTCGGTCAGGGTTGATGCGCGCAGCTTTTCGTCCACATTGTAGTCCTCATTCTCTTTGAGGCGCTTGATGAGGTCCGCGTACTGGTAGTACTTGTCAATGGGCCGGTTGTCAGGGGCGCTTATGATGAGCGGGGTGCGCGCCTCGTCAATGAGGATGGAGTCAACCTCGTCCACAATGGCAAAGTTGAAATCGCGCTGCACCAGGTGCTCCGCGGCGCCTGCCATGTTGTCGCGCAGGTAATCAAACCCGAACTCGTTGTTGGTTCCGTAGGTGATGTCCGCTTCATACGCCTCGCGCCGCGAAACCGGCCGCAGATGGTCGTAATCAAT
>CAYIMZ010000103.1:0-1938 GCA_964364695.1 uncultured Gammaproteobacteria bacterium
GTGCGGAGCGCTTCTTCCATGGCAGCCGCGTTTCCGCCGTGGTACCAGTTCTGGGCCGTCAATAATTGGTCAGCGAACGGGGCGAGTTCCGGGCTCTGGCGTTGCGCGGCGATGAGGTTGCGCAGGGCCGTGGGCTTGCCCGATTTCGCGAGGAACGCGCCCACGCCAGCCTCGCTCGTCGCGAACTGCAAAAATCCCCAGGCTTCGTCGCGGTGAGCGGACTGCTTGGTAACGCCCTCAAACCAATAGTTCGCGACATTCACCTGGCGCCCGGTGGTCGCAATCTGGGGCAGCTTGGTGAGCCCTAAGTCAATGCCGGGGGCGAGTGAGCGGATGAGGGGCAGGTGGTAGGCGTACCCGAAAAAGAATGCAACCTGCTGGTTCGCGAACGCGTCCAGGGACTCGGGCAGGTTTTCGTTCCAGGTGTACACCTCTTTGGCCGGAGACGCAAAGTCCGTGTAAAAGCGCAGCGCGTCGCGGCCTGGGACTACGCCTGATTCAGTAAGGCTTGCCGGGACCTGGTGGAACGCTACCTGGTTATTGCGGGTCATGTCCGTGCCGTTCTGCATCATGAGCGCTGCGAGGATGTCCGGCGCTCGGTTGATGTTGCGCGCCCCGCCCAAGGCCGCGCCGGACTGGATAATGTTGCCGTTTGAGTCTTGCGTGGTGAGAGCTTTCACCGCCTCTTTGAGCTCTTCCCAGGTGCGGGGTGCCGCCGGGACGTTTGCCTGGTTTAAGAGCTGCCTATTATAGTAGAGCACCATGGTGTCGACGGACAGGGGCAGGCCGTAGAGCTGTCCGCCCAAGGTGACGTCCGCTGCCACAGTGTCAATGTACGAGGCGCGCACATCCTGGCTGCTCGGGAGCTTGGTGGTCTGGAGCACCACTGAACTCTTGTTGTTGCTCCCAATGATGGTTGCGGGCAGGGTAACTGACGCAGGCATTGGGGAGAGCAGGTTCTGGTACTGTTTGAGCGCTGTCGCGTGCACGGAGATGATGTCCGGCCCGTTGCCCTCGGCAAGGGCGCGCACAATGGCGTCTTCGTACTCTTCAATGCGGAGCTTGCGCACGGTAACGTTGATGTGCGGATAGATCTGTTTGAACGCGGCAATGGTGTCCGTGAAGTCGCTCGGCTCGTCAAACACGCGCCAGTATTTCAATGTTACCGGTTCAAGCGAGTCTTTGGATACCGTGCCCGAGCCCTTGCACCCCAGCCCGAGGAGCGGGAGGAGCAGTACAAGTGCCAGAAGCTTGATTGTTTTTGTTTTTGCCATACACCTATAGTGTAACCTGTTTCAGGTAACTAGCAAAGTCAGCCTTGAGCTCTTTGTGCGCGAGCCCGAACGCGACGGTTGCTTTGAGGAACCCGAGTTTTGATCCGCAGTCAAAACGCGTTCCTTGGAATTCGTGGGCATAGATGGCGCGTTTTTTCACCACAGCGCGGAACGCATCAATCAGCCTAATTTCCCCGTCCTTGCCTGGCGCAACGCTCACCAGGGCTTTGAGCACGTCAGGCGTTACCACGTATTTGCCGATGATGGCGAGGTTTGAGGGCGCCTTATCAGGCGAGGGCTTCTCAACGAGCCCCCTGACCTCGTGCGTTTTCCCTTTTTTGTCCGCCACATCAACAATGCCGTACTTATCAACTTCGCTCTTTGCCACTTGCTCTACGGCAATCACGGGGTCGCGGTATTTTTCGTACACGCTGATGAGCTGCGCAAGCGCAGGTTTTTTACCAACCACAATGTCATCACCGAACAGGACCGCAATCGGCTCATCCGTGCCAATCAGGCTCAAAGCCTGCAGGATGGCGTGCCCGTCGCCGAGCGGGGTTTTCTGGCGCACGTAGTAGAAATTCGCGAGGCTTGAGATTCGTTCCATTTCTTCCAGGGCCTCTTTTTTGCCTTTTTGGCGCAAGCGGTACTCAAGCTCAAAGTT
>CAYIMZ010000104.1:0-1916 GCA_964364695.1 uncultured Gammaproteobacteria bacterium
TTAGATTCTAAACCAATCACCACTCGTTGTCAAAGCGCATCGTTCATTGTATACTATCCGATATGGCACGTGTTATCAGTGTGGTGAACCAGAAGGGCGGGGTCGGAAAGACAACCACGTCCATAAACCTCGCGGTGTACCTTGCCGCACTCGGAAAGTACGTGCTGCTCGTTGACCTTGACCCGCAGGCCAATGCCACGTCCGGCATTGGCATTGAGCACAAGGCGCTTGAAAAGGGCCTCTACGAGGTGCTCTCCGGAGAAACGGATTTGCGCTCCATTATCCAGGCTCACGATCTGGACGGCCTCAAAATCGCGCCGGCAACCAACGCGCTCGCGGGCGCTTCCGTTGAGCTCGTGAACGTGGACAGAAGGGAGTTCAGGCTCATGGACGTGATAGACCAGGTGCGCCACGAGTTTGACTACATCATCATTGATTCTCCTCCCAGCTTGGGGCTCTTGACCATCAACGGGTTGGTCGCGGCGGACGAGATTCTCATTCCGGTGCAGGCTGAATACTTTGCCCTGGAAGGGTTGGGGCAGCTCATGAACACCATCAGTTTGATCCAGGAGAACATCAAGCCCGGCGTGAAAGTCCTCGGCGCGGTGCTCACCATGTACGATTCGCGGCAGAAGCTCTCCGAGCAGGTGATGCACGAGCTGTACCAGTATTTTCCGGACAAGATTTTCCGCAGCGTGATTCCGCGCAACGTGCGCTTGACGGAAGCGCCCTCGTTCGGCAAATCAATCCTGCACTATGACCCCGGCTCAAAGGGCGCAAAAGCGTACGAGAGGTTGGCGCGGGAGGTGCTGGAGTTACATGAACATAGCTAGAGCGTCACACACGTCTTATGGCAAAACAAACACACGGCTTAGGCAGGGGATTGGGTTCGCTCATCCCGAGCAAATCAAAACCGCCATCAACCGCGCAAGCGGGCGCGCACTCCGGGATTGATGAGGCAGTTGCCCAGTCAAGCGTGCTTGAGGTTCCGCTTGAGCGCGTCGTTTCAAACAGGCACCAGCCGCGCAAGCATTTTGTGCAGGAAGAGCTTGAGAGTTTGGCGCAGTCAATCAAAGCGCACGGCATTATCCAGCCGCTCGTTGTTGTCCGAGATGAGAACGGCCGGTATGAGCTCATTGCGGGGGAGCGCAGGCTGCGCGCGGCCAAAATCGCCGGTTTGAAGACCGTGCCGGTGATTATGAGGAAGTCAGATGAGCTGGAGCGGCTTGAACTTGCTTTGATAGAGAACATCCAGCGCTCGGACTTGAACCCCATTGAAGAGGCTGAAGCCTACCAAAAGCTCAACGATGAGTTCGGCCTGACGCACCAGCAGATTGCGGACCGAGTGGGCAAGACCAGGCCCCTCATTTCAAACGCCATCCGCCTGCTCGCCCTGCCCGCGGAGATCCAGATGGCGCTTGCCGAGGGGAAAATAAACGCAGGCCACGGCCGCGCCATCCTGGAGGTGCACGATGAGGGCAAGCGCATGGTTCTGTTCAGGAAGATTTTGGCCGAGCGGCTCTCCATTGTGGATGCAACGCACGAGGCGCACCGCGTGGAGGTGAACCGGCATACGCGGCTCGTGCGCAAGGATCCGAACATAGAGGCCTACGAGCGCGCGCTCGCGGAACGCTTGGGCACCAAGGTTTCCATCGGCAGGAAAGGGAAGAACGCGGGCATCATCACCATTGAGTTCTACGAACCCAAGGAGCTTGAGGCGATTGTGTCAAAACTGCTGGGCAGAGAATCAGCAGAGTAACCGCTTCGAGGCCGCCAGAGGCGTCCACGCCGCTACTCTTTGCCGCGCAATCCCGCAATGGTACCCCAGATACCTTTAGGGGCTTTTGCCTTTATCTTGTCCCGCGCCGCTCGCGTTTTTACGAACTTGAGCCAGTCCCGGTTCGGGCCCTTTCGGT
>CAYIMZ010000105.1:0-1907 GCA_964364695.1 uncultured Gammaproteobacteria bacterium
GCACCAAACCTTGGTCTCTTGGGATATACGCCGGAAATTCTTCGTCTACAGACACTGCCGCGCCGGCTCCAGTCAGCGGTGTGCGCTTACAATAGAAAGATAGGTGCAGAGCTCCTCAGTAACCGCGGTACCGTTAAGGAACTTTTGGTGATTGCTTTGCAAGACTTCTGTCGTTCACTGAGCGCGAAGTGTTTTGCCGGTAATTGATGGCCTTCCTGCTAATACATAATACGATAGCTGCGCGGCACATTGACTATGGGCACCTGTTTGATCTGCAATCGGCATCAGCACTCTAGGCTCACGTTGCGGAGCCCACTTCGGATATTAGGAGATTCGTGTCTTCGGTTAGTCCATTGATCAGCCTACATAGGCCAAGGTACGTTGCGCTGTCTGTTCCGCCCGACACAGACACACAGCGCTTCTGTCTGGCGATTGCTTAGGCTGCGCTGTTCTTGCTGCTGTCATCCAATCTGACTAGGTCATCACGTAAGCTTCCCCGTCAAGGAGACAGTATCAAAGGAGAACTTCCAGCAGTCATGCGGACCCGGAAACTGGTCGGGGGTATCCCGTCCAACGTGTCATGAGGCCGCTCTTCGTTGTACTCCCGCATCCACTCCGCACTGATCTCGCGCACATGATCCAGCGACTCGAACACGTAGGCGTCGAGCACCTCATGGCGGAAGGTTCGATTGAATCGTTCCACAAAGGCATTCTGATTCGGTTGCCCGGCTGAATATACCGCAGAGCGATCCCTCGGTCCGCACACCAACTGGCAAAGCGGTCGGTGAGGAATTCCGGGCCATTGTCGAGCCGAATGGCCTGCGGCTGGCTCCGCCAGGCGGTGACTTGCTCCAATACCCGAATGACCCGTTCGGCGGGCAACGACGTGTCCACTTCGATCGCTAAGACTTCTCGGGCCCCTTCATCCAGAATGTTGAATGTCCGGAACCGCCGCCCGCCGTACAACGTATTGTTCATGAAGTCCACCGCCTAGACCACATTCGGCTGCGGGATCACGACCAAGGGCTGGCGAGGCCGAACCGGCAGCCGCTTCTTGGTGCGTCGCGGCAGATTCGACCGGAGCTGGCAATGCACGTACCACAGCCGGTTATGGTTCCTCCATGTCCGTCCAGCCAGCATCGGCCGACACATTTCCAGAAGCCCCAGCGACTCTTGGCCGCGCGACGAGCATCGTGAGCGCGGCGATCACCGGCGCATCACGTTGAGACCAGTCCACGACGGGCGGTAGTAGGTGGCCCGGCCCAGGCCGACTGCCTGACGAGCCCGCTGAACAGGAAGGCCGCCCTGCGAGCGGATTATCAAACGCACACGAGGAAGCAGGATGCTCCAGCGTTGGCTGGGGGCGACGTTGCTCTACTGCGAGAAGCAGTTCAAGCGCGTGAAAGGCTTTGCAAGGACTGCTCAGGTCATCGCGACCATCGATGCCGAGCAAGCGGAGCAGCAGTCCTCCCTGACGAAGAAGGCGGCGTGAGAAAACCATGGGAGCCGCTCAGAACATTTCAACGAACTTATTAACAACTTCTGAAAGTTAAACGAGGCTCAAAAAACCATGACTACTGAGTCGCCGAACGTGTTTATGCGACACCCACGTCTAACACTTGCCGTGGTGATCCTTGTTGGTGTCACGCTTATACTTCTGGGCGCCGAATTGAGTTTTCGTACATTCGGTAACCTGAATGTCCGCTACTATGTAGGTTTTCAGTTGCCAGGTGTGCACAAATTCCCATACGGAGATGTACTTATTAACAAAGATGGCTGTCCCGATGAAGAGTTTGTGAGCGGGAATGCCGACCGCAGGATTGGCTACCTTGGCGATTCAATAGCCTATGGCGTGGGGGCAGGCTATGGTTTTCGCATACCTGACATTCTTCAACAGACGTTTCCTC
>CAYIMZ010000106.1:0-1859 GCA_964364695.1 uncultured Gammaproteobacteria bacterium
ACCTGCTCGTTGCCGCCTCTGATGTTCCCCTCAATGAAGAGCGCGAAAATCGGGGCGAGCATGGCAGTGCCGCCCACAATCAAAATATCAGCCACAATGAGCAAGCGGATCAAGGGATTGATTTCCTTCAGAAAGTAGTAGCGGATGCCGATTGAGCGTTTGGTCATACGGGCGCTCTACTGCTATGCATGGCGGCGGCGATGGCCGAACGCGTACACCGCAAGCGCGGTTGCGATCGGCACTGATGTCACGAGCGCGATTGAGCCCGCAAGCGTGCGCACGATTTCGGTTGCGATGAGCTCCCCGTTCAGCACGAACTCCAAGGAGAGAGAGGGCTCATCGTAAATCACAAACAGCACCAGGAGCGGCAGCGAGACGCCCGCGTACGCGAGGAACAGGGTGTTGATGATGGCGTTGATGTGGTCAGTGCCCACGCGCATAGCCGTATGAAACACCGTCATGGGCCGCATGTCGGGTTTTGCGTGGATAATCTCTTTCACGAGCGAGACCTGGCTCACCACAGTATCATCCAGCACGCCCAGGGCGCCGATGACCATGCCCGCGAGCAAGAGCCCGCGCAGATCAAACGAGTAGTCCGCGATGCCGAGCAAATAGGCTGCCTCATCTGTGGCAAGCCCCGAGAGGTGTGCGAGCTGGGTGAACCATTCAGAGAGCGCAATCACTCCGAGCAGGGCGACCAGAATGGCGGCAAACGCGACTGCGCTCTTTTTGTTGAATCCTTCGGTCACGAAGATTGCGAGGAACAGTATTGCGATTGCCCCTGCGATGGATACCAGGAGAGGGCTCTGGCCTGTGATTATCTGGGGCACTATGAATTTGATGATGATCACGAACGTGGCGGCAAGCACGAGCAAAGCGCGCAATCCCTTGAGCCGTGCCACGAGGAGCACGCACGCCGCAAAAATCACCGCCATCCACCACAGGGACTTGGTGCGCACATGGTCCATGACAAAGTACCTGTTTTCCTGGTCCGGCCGCAGGCTCTCGTTGACGTACACCGCGTCCCCGACTTTGTACGTCTTTGTGTCGGAGACGATGAAGTCAGTGATGCCTTCCGTGTTGTACTCTTGGTTTGTCCACTCGCCCTCCAGGCCGCGCACCTTCAGGTTCTGCTGGACCGCGCTCTTGCCGGTGTATTCGTCCTGTATGGTTTGTTCGTCAAGTATTTCAATGACCTTGGCTTTGAAGATCTTATCTTCATAGCCTGGTACGGTTTCCTGGGCAGCCGCAGGGAGCGCCGCGAGCATGGACATGCCAAACGCGGACAGAGCGAGCATTACTATTTTTTTTGCCATGAGTGTATTGTACACCTTTTATTCCTGCCCTGCCACCTTTCCGATGGCGTAGAGCAGGGCTATGCCCAACCCGACCCACACAAGCTGCATCCATACGCGCCGGGGGTTTTCTTCGTGGTGCAGTTCAGGCACCAAATCAGCCATGGCAAGGTACAAAAAGTTTCCGCTCGCAACTGCAACAAGCACCGGCACCAGGCTTTCAACTGATTCGGCAAACACGAACACCAGGATGGCGCCGAGCACGCTCGTCAAACCAAAGAGCAGGTTGTAGAGCACGGCCTTAAGCCGCGAGAGCCCTGAATACACCAGGATGGAGAAGTCAGCGACCTCCTGCGGAATTTCGTGCAGCGCAACAGCCACGGTGGTGCCGATGCCTAAGCGGGGATCCACCAAGAACGCGCCCGCAATAATGGTGCCGTCCACAAAGTTATGCAACCCGTCGCCAATGAGGTTATTGACGATGAGGTGGGTTTTGCGGTGCCCCTTTTCTTCGTCGTCGCAGGTGCAGTGGTGGTAGTGGATTGCTTTTTCAATCACAAAAAA
>CAYIMZ010000107.1:0-1858 GCA_964364695.1 uncultured Gammaproteobacteria bacterium
CTTCCTGTATATCCAAGCCTCCGGAAACCGCAGGAGACGATAATGACCCAAGGCCAACTATGCGTGCCCCCTGTTTCTGTGCCAGGCTGATTGCAGAAAGGATTTTTTTCTTAATCTTCTGGTCTCGCTTAAGGAACTGGGCGGGCACATTTACGATTCCGACAAGCGCGCCTCGCAAGCGCTGATTAGCCTGCTCCAGCACAACATCCCCGACCACTCTCGGAGAAAATAAATAGAGCAAAAAATTCGGGACAAACCGAAAGAAAAAAGACGAGCGAACCAGCTCTTGCCTGCTTCGTGCGTGCACAATAAAAGCAAAATCATACTTTTTCATGCATGTAGTATACTAAAAAATACTCAAATCAGCAAAAACCACGTGATCCGAGGCTACCGCGGGAAACACCTAACCGTATTTCTCCAAAATTTTATTCCGCTTCAGCTTCAATGTCGGAGTCAGCATATCATTCTCCTGGGTAAACTCCTCGGATATAAGATGAAAATCCCGGATCTGCTCTATTTCCGGCAGATGGTTCAGCTGGCCGGCAATCTCTTTTTCAAAAAGCGTCTTCACGTCTTCGCGCTCCAGGACAGTTGAAATATGGAACTCAATTCCCTGTTCCTCGGCCCACCGGCGCAACTCGTCAACATCCGGCACAATCATAGCGCTGATGTGCTTCTGGTTGTCCCCGTAAACAAACGCCTGCCGGACGAATCTATTGATTTCAAGCTCCTGCTCAATGGGCACGGGCGCCACGTTCTTGCCGGTTGAGAGCACGAGCATTTCTTTTTTGCGGCCTGTGATGGAAAGGAACCCGTCTGTATCCAATGCGCCAAGGTCGCCTGTTGAAAACCAGCCGTCGGTATCAATGACTTCGCGCGTTGCTTCGTCATTTTCATAATACCCTTGCATGATGCAATGGCCCCGCACCAGAATCTCGCCATCATCCGCGATTTTGACTTCAACCCCCGGAACAGGCTTGCCCACAGTGCCGAACTTATAGTTTTTGACGCCATTAGTGGCGACCACCGGCGAGGTTTCAGTCAAGCCGTACCCTTCCAGAATCAAAATACCGATGTCCTCAAAAAATTGCATGATGTCCGGAGAAAGCGCGGACCCGCCGGAAACCGTGAACTTGATTCGCCCGCCAAGGCTCGCGCGGATTTTTTTAAGCACCAGCGCATCAAGCGCTCTAAAAATGATCCGAGACCACGTAGTAAGCTCGCCTTTGCGGCGCTTGGTGCCATAATCCAGCGCCTTGTAGAACAGCCGTCGTTTGAGGCTGCTTCCGTGCGTTGCTTTGTCCTGTACCGCATCATACACTTTCTCAAACACGCGCGGCACCGCAACCAAGATGGTGGGCCGCGCTTTGAGAATATCATCCTTCATGGTGCGCTTGTCCTGGGCGTAATAGATTGCAGCTCCGGCCAGCAACGGCGCGTACATGCCCGCAGTGCGCTCCAGGGAGTGCGAGAGCGGCAGGAATGATAAAAACCGGTCATCCGGCTTGACGGGAATGTATTCAGTCGCAGCAGCCACGTTGCTGATGAGGTTCTTGTGCGAGAGCATCACCCCTTTTGGCCGGCCCGTGGTGCCTGATGTGTAGATGATGGTGTGCGTGTCATCCGGTTTGACGATTGCCTCCGGAAGCTCTTCATCAGCAAACAAAATTTTGAACGGGATTGCCCTGTCCCCTTCTTGGAGCTTGGTTTCCCCGGCATCAACCACAATTACCTTTTCAACGCCGAGCTCTTGGATGTCCTTGCGGTATGCCTGGTAAAACTCCTGCTCAATGATAAGCCACCGAGCGCTGGTGTGCTTGGCGATGTAAGTGATGTATTCGGCGTTGTACGTGGTGTG
>CAYIMZ010000108.1:0-1849 GCA_964364695.1 uncultured Gammaproteobacteria bacterium
AGCGGAGCTTTCACCACCTCGGTCGGGAAGTGGTAGAGCGTTGCCATCTCCTCGGTGTTTAAAATGATGCCGTGCGATCCTGCGGTGCGGGCCCGCTCCTGGAACGCGCGGATCAAGTTGTTCTGGCGGCGCGCCACGCGCTGCTCCACGAACAGGTAGTCCAGGCCCCAGGTTTTGGTGTACTTATGCGGCTTGAGCGCATTCATGTTAAGGGAACTGAACTGCTTCATGGCCCCCGAAATCGGGGCCAGGCCTTTTGCCTTTGACGCCACATCTTTTTTTGCGATGTAGATATACCTAAACTTACTCCAGAACCCGTGCCTATCAGCTTTGAGCTGGATGCCCTCAATCTGCTTCTGCTCGGCCGGGGTCAAGTGGAGCATGAGGCTCGGCAGCTCCCGCTCCAGCTCTTTGGATTCCTCGCCCTGGTTGTAGAACGGAAATGCCGCAACGCCGAAAGCGTCAATGAGGCCCACGAGCGCGCCCACGGCTTTATCAACGATATTCTCCGAAGCCTCAATTTTTTTGCCCGCTATCCGCATGGCCTCTTTATTGGATGCGGTCTGCCAGTCTTCATCGTATTCCGGGGTGATGACCCACTGGAACCAGAATTGCTCCCCAGGCCCTATCTTGTTCATGGTCTCAAGCAAGGCTGCCATGGGGTCTTTGAACTCCTGGGAGAGCGAGTGCTCAAACTCCAGGTGCAAGCGGATGGGGTAGGCGTTCGGCCGGACGAACACGAACTCGCAGCCGTAGAGCGTATATTCGCTGTTCGGGAATTTGATGTCTTTAAATTCCCCGTTCTGGCCGTACACGTAGTCTTCCACCTGCGTGATTTCCGCGTCCGGGTACTGGGAGTAGAACGCGGCTTCCACCATGTCGCGGTACTCAATTTGGGTGTACACCAAAAACTGCGCATACCCCTCAATGGACACGAGCTCAACGCTGAAGTAGTCCGGAGTTTTGCCGAGCCACCAGGTCTGCCATTTGTTGTTGCGCCCAGGCAAGGCCCCGTGCAGAGAAGTGAAAATATTCTCAACCGCCTTGGGCGACTGCTCGTTGAGGCGGGGCACGTCAATGGCAAGCAGAATGAAGCGCCGGTTTTTCTCATGGTATACGTCCTCCCGCGAGTCCAGCCAGGTTTTTTTCGCTGCCCCGAACATGACGAAAACAACCGGCACCCAGAGTCCGTTTACCATGAGGACCAGGGCCGCGTAAAACGGGTCCTGCGCTTGCTCAAGCTGTGCCGCAACTTCAAGTAAGAAGGCTAAGACTGTATCAAAAATTGCCATGGTATGGATAATTATACCACAATGTTATGTATTTCGTGAACTGTTTGCCAATTACCGTTTTTGGATGTACGGCTTGATTGAGGTGAGGAGCAGCGAGCCAATCACGGACACCGTGACCACAGCGCCTATGAGCGCTGAAAAGCCGATGGTGTACGCGATGTAGCCGCCGATTGCCGCAAGCCCGGCCGAGACGAGGTCAGAGAGCGTGAAGTACACGCCCCACTCGGTGCCCTCCTGGGCGCGGTCAATGTGCCGCGTGAAAATCGCCATGAACGAGGGGAACGTCATGGCTGTGAAAAATCCGAGTATCACCTGCACCACGTAGAGCTGCCAGGGCTCGCTGATGATAAGGTACAAAAGCGGAGTCAAGGACATGAGGAGCGAGAACAGCACCAGAATCACGAAGTCGTCCTTTTCTCCGCGGATGCGGTCAATCATGGTTGCAACCGGAATCTGGGTCAGGCTCTTGGTGATGAGGAAGAGCGCTATTGCAATGCCTGCCACCTGCTCGTTGCCGCCTCTGATGTTCCCCTCAATGAAGAGCGCGAAAATCGGGG
>CAYIMZ010000109.1:0-1836 GCA_964364695.1 uncultured Gammaproteobacteria bacterium
CGCACGTCAGGCGCGTCTCTCCAGGAATCTCTGGTCCGCGGCATTATTGAGCAGGGAGCGGACGTGCTGGACATCGGGCAGGTGTCAACTGACATGTTTTACCATGCGTGCGGTTCCCAAGGCCTGCCCGGCATTATCGTGACAGCGTCCCACAACCCCAAAGAGTACAACGGCTTCAAGCTCGTGAAAAAGATGCCAAACCTGGTGAGCGGGGAAGATTTCCGTGATGCGATCATTGGGATGGACGTACCCGCGGCAGCCGCAAAAGGTTCAGTTGCGGCCCTGGACGTCAAGGATGAGTACGCAAAAAAGATACGGTCCCTGGCTGATGTGAGCGTCATTCCGGCAGAGCTTACCATTGTGGTTGATCCGGCCAACGGCATGGGCGGGGTTGCGTATGATATCGCGTATGCTGGTCTTCCGGTCAAGACTGTGAAATTGTTTTTTGAGCCGGACGGCACATTTCCGAACCATGGCGGAGATCCCATGAAAGCGGAGAACAGGCGCGACCTTGAGGCAAAAGTCAAAGAAGTAGGCGCTGATTTGGGGTTTGCGTTTGACACGGATGCTGACCGGTTTTTCGCGGTTGATGCGGCCGGCGCGTACGTGCCGAACGACTATTTGGGCGCCTTGCTTGCCAAGTATCTGATTGAGAAGTACCACGGCGGCACCATTGTGACTGACGCGCTCATTGGCTGGGCAATGCGCGACCTTGTGCGGGAAGCAGGGGGCGAGGTATTCATGTCGCGCGTGGGGCATGTATTCATCAAACGGGAAATGGACAAGAACAAAGCCTTGTTCGGCGTGGAAAAGAGCGGGCACTACTACCTCCCTGATTTTTACTTTGCCGAGTCAGCTGTGGGCACGTCTTTGATGCTTTTGGAAATGCTTGGGAAGACCGGGAAAACATTGGATGAGCTTGTTGCCCCGTTGCGCGAGAAGTACCATATGATTGAGCAGGTCAATTTTGAAGTGAGCGATCCGGATGCGGTTTTGGTTGCTGTTCGCGAGAAGTACCGGGGCTCGTGCGAAATTCAGGAACTGGACGGAGTTTCTATTATCGCGGACAACTGGCACGCGAACGTGCGCAAATCAAACACCGAACCCGTGGTTCGGCTGAATGTGGAGGCGCTTGATAGGGGAGTGATGGAGGAGAAGCGGGATGAGCTGGTGAAGTTGATTACTGGTTAGTGTCGGAAAAAATGGAAAATGGTGGAAAATGGGGACATGACCCATTTTGTTTAGGCAAAAAATGGGTCATGTCCCCATTTTTTGCCCCCTCACACGCCTCCTCCGTCAACGCACACCTATCTTTTCTCTAACTTCGCTGATTGTCTGTTGCGCGATTTTTTGCGCTCGCTCTGCGCCCTGAATCAAAATTTCGCCCACGCGCTCGCGCTCCTGTTCCATCTCCTTGCGGCGCTCGCGGATGGGAGCGAGATGGCTGATGATGGTGTTGGCAACCACGTCTTTGAGCTCGCTGTACTGCAGGGAGCCTTTTTTGTGCTGGCGCTTGAGCTCGTCGGCGAGTTTGTCGCCGCCCAGAGCTTCCAGAATCGCGAACAGGTTTTCAACGCCTGCGGATTTGTCACCCCCGCTTGTTGCGGTGACCGCGGCGCGCACTTTTTTCTTTATCACCTCATCTGAATCAGAGAGCGCAATGTAGTGCTTGTCACCGAGGGATTTGCTCATCTTTTTGGCTGGATCAGCGAGTGACATCACACGCGCGTTTTCCGTCAGCAGGGGCTTTGGCTCGGGAAATGTTTTACCGAATGTTTTGTTGAACTTGCGCGCTATCACGCGCATCAGCTCCACGTGCTGGACCTGGTCTTCGCC
>CAYIMZ010000110.1:0-1792 GCA_964364695.1 uncultured Gammaproteobacteria bacterium
TTACTTGGAAAGCCGCAACCCGTTCAACCCCACGTACCAGCCAACCACCACCGCGATCCAGCTCATGAACAGAGGCACGTCCCAGTTGTTCAGCGTCGCATCCCAAGCGTTCACGCTGCGCACGAAGTGCAAGGTGCCGGCCAAGAACAGCAAGATGCCCGCGAGCAGGTTAAAGTTCTTTTGCTTCATTTCCCGCATATGTTTTTGTGTTTGAATTGTTAACACCACCAGTATACCACAAAACGCGCTGATTGACAAAACGCGGCACCCAGGGTACAACATAAGTACTTTGTTCCATTCACGCAGCACATTCGGGGAGACGTACTATGCCATATGTGATGGAGGTGCCGGCAACACATAGAGTCCGCGTGAAGCTGCAGATGCGGTTCCCGAACGCTGACCCGGCTGTGCTCCACGCATGGAGCGCGGCTGACCTGGTGGAGGCCCAGGCGCAGGTTGACCCCTACTACGCCCGAGGTATCAGAGTACTCCAACGCATTGACTCAAGAATCACGCGGATCGCCCACTGCCCGTCCTTGGACGCCGTCAGGGAACGCTTGCAAGGCCGCGCGGCGAGAATCCGGTCCATGCTCTGCGACCACCTCGGCATCCCGCGCGAAGCTGTCATACGGGAGACGGTTCCAGCATGACCGCGCCGAACCGCATCATCCGAATCCGCGGGGAGTCCCTCACAGGACTCCCCGCTCTTTTTTGATTACTGATTGAGACCAAAAAACGGATTCACATTGCCCCAGTACTGGGGCGCTTTGCCATCCCACTTCTCTATCCATCGCAACTGTATCACGCCTGGATTGACTCTCAAAGCTTGCGCTTCAATCTGAATTGCCTGGGCCTTGGCCTCTGCCTGCGTGATCTGCTGCTGTTTTTCAATCACAATGCGCTCCAAGTCCCGCTCCGCTTTCAGCTTCAACTGCTCTGCGGTCACTTTCTGCTCAATGGCGTCGTTGAATGATTTGGAAAAATCAAAATCAATGATGTTGAACTCGTCCACGACAATGGAGCGTTCAAGCAAGCGTTCAGAGAGGTTTGATTTGACCTCTTCCTTCACCGCCTCGCGCTTGGTGATGAGCTCTTCTGCCGTGAACTGGGCGGTGGTGGCCTTCACCGCCTCCTGGATGGCGGGGTCAATGATGCGCGTGTTGTACTCGCGCCCCACGTCCTGCCAGATGCGGTTCACTGCCCCGGGATCTAGGTGGTAGTTGAGCGCAATTCTTGAGGTGACGACCTGCAAATCTTTTGACGCGGCTGACGCCGCCACCTCGTCTTTCTGGATTTTGACGTCAACCTTCACCACGTGCTGGATGAACGGGATCTTGATGTACAAGCCTTCCCCGAACACCCGCTCCTGTACGCCTCCGAACTGCAACAAGACGCCCCGCTCCCCTGCGCCCACGGTGCCGAAACTTGAGAGGAGCAGGATGGCGATGATAATGGCGTAGAGCGCGCGCCGAACACGCTTCCCTCTCCGAAAGCTCCTGAAAGTCTCCTGGACATTGTCCATATAGTTTGGATTAATGCATGGCTCGGGGACAGGGATTCGAACCCCGGTTACCAGGGCCAGAACCTGGCGTCCTACCGCTAGACGATCCCCGAACGATGGTACTCAATTAAGTATTTCCGCTCCCTTGAACACTTCCAGAACCGCCTTGACGAGCTCATCCTGCGCGAGAGGCTCTTGCGCGGGCGAAACGCGCTCTCTGACAGTCGGCGCGATTCGGTATGAGGTACCATACACCTCTTTGATGATTGTTTCAACCGTCTCGCGGTTTTT
>CAYIMZ010000111.1:0-1782 GCA_964364695.1 uncultured Gammaproteobacteria bacterium
TTGACAAAAAAAACAGGGGGATCTCTCAAAACTGCGAGAGTCCCCCTGACAAGCGAGGAGGAGACGGCTAGGCACCACCGCGCTGTTGGCGTTTCCGCTCCTCCCACTTCTCATGTTCCGAGCGACCCGGCACCGGATCCTTGATACGGAACACGGCCTTGCCCTTGTTCTTGGGCGGCTCCGCTGCCCGCGTGCGCCGTTCGCCTGGGCGGCGCACCTTCGCCTCGCTGCGCGGCGCATCCAGCACGAGTTCCCACTCCTGTACCTTGCCGCGCCCAAAGCAGACCGTGCACTTGGGCGGCGCAAGCCGTATGTCAACCTCGTGCTCATCCAGCAGCGCCTGTGTTTCCGCCCGCTTCTTCTCGCAGACATTCTTGCACAGGCACTTGCCGGAACCCTTGCAGTGCGGGCACGGTGTTGAGGTGGATACTGGCTGCAAGACTCTCACGGCGTTACTCCCGCCGCCGGTTTGCTTCGCGCAGACGGACATCACGGTGCTCGTTCGCGCGCTGACACAGCCCCGCAATGGTGAAATGCTCGCCCTTGTCGGGACGGAAGAAACCGAGATCCATATCCGAGACCTCGAACCGGTTGGACGGATCAACGGGTCGATGCTTGCGTGCCATACGTCACCTCCTATTTTACGGTGTACCCCGTACCGCTGCATTTGCAACGGGGTAAGGCGTACCATGTTGGGCTGGATTTGGTATCCCAGCCTTCTTTCTGCCTGTTTGAATTACTACAAGCAAAAAGAAAGCCGGGATATATATTAAAGAACTAACACGGTAATATAACAAGAAAACGCCTTTATGTCAAATCCTTTGTCAAATACCGCAAAGCGCTTTTGAAAAACCACCACTGCTTTTTGGCGGTTTCAACTTGGCTGAAAGACTGTCCAGCGTGGTGAATGATTGATGTGCCCGGCCAGTACAATACTTTAAAGCCCGCGCGGTGCGCCCTGCGGCAAAAATCAACCTCCTCAAACCAGATAAAGTACTTGTCATCTAGTGGGCCAATGGCATCAATCACGCTCCTCGCGATGCAAAAGAACGCGCCCATGACCTGGTCAACTTCATATAGTCCCCTCTCCCTTCCAGGGAGAGGGTAGGGTGAGGGTTCGGAGGAGTTAAATTTTTCAAAAAAATCCTTGGCTAGATACCTATCAAGCAGAGACGGAAACAGTCTGTACAGTTTGAACAATATGATTGAGATGTCACGTGCACGCGGAAACCGCCGCACCGAGGGCTGGAGCGAGCCGTCAGGATTCAAAAGCGTGCACCCTAAAATGCCAATGGATGCATCGCTCTCCATTTTATCAAACACTTTCTTGAGCGAGTTCTCGGTAAGTTCGGTGTCCGGATTCAAAAGCAAAATATATTTCCCTCGCGCTTCTTTGATGCCTTGATTGTTGGCCGCGGCAAAGCCTAAATTTTCAGAGTTGCGAATCAATTTAATTGTCATCCCGGGAATGACATTAAAATTTTGCTCCAACATTTCCACTGTGCCGTCAGACGAGGCATTATCAACTATAATGATTTCAAATTGTGGTATAATAGTTTCTAACTGGCGAGTCTCGGGATCAAATCTTGCTGATTCAGCGGAATTACCGGAAAACATCCCGTCCTCCATCGGGATGTTTTCTTTTGTATGCTCAAAAATCGACTCCAGGCACTTCTTGAGCAATTCACGAACGTTCCAGGATACAATGATGACCGAAAAATCCATATCGTCCCTCACCCTAACCCTCTCCCAAGGGGAGAGGGAATGTTCTAACATACACTT
>CAYIMZ010000112.1:0-1777 GCA_964364695.1 uncultured Gammaproteobacteria bacterium
TGGTGTCGCGGCTTGAGTGGGGCATGATTGCGGACATCTCAAGCCCGGATTTGGAGACGCGGTCCGCCATTCTCAAATCCAAGAGCAAGGAGCGCGGCATTGAGCTCTCGGACGAGGTGGAGCGGTTCATGGCCGCGCACATCCAGAGCAACGTGCGCGAGCTGGAGGGCGCCTTGAACAAGCTCCTCGCGCACTGCGAGCTGCACAACATAGAGCCGACGATGGACGTTGCGCGCGCCGTGGTCGCCTCCATCACCCAGAGCGTGCGCCGCGGCAGCGTGAGCTCGCGCGAGCTCCTCAAAATCGTGTCCGAATACTTTGATATTTCCCTTGATGACCTCACGGGCCAGTCCCGGCGCAAGGAGCTCGTGGTGCCGCGCCAGATCACCATGTTTCTCATGCGCGAGGAGCTGGACGCCTCGTACCCCACCATCGGCAACGAGCTCGGCGGCCGCGACCACACCACGGCCATGCACGCGTACGCAAAAATCAAGCGCGACTTTGACAACGACGAGCGCGTGCGCCAGGATATTGGCTCAATACGCCAACGGTTGTATAATGGATAGTATACCACTATCCATGTATGACACAGGACAACCCATCCATTGAGGACCTCCTCAAAAAACCAGACAGCGCCCAGCAGGGCTCTCCGCAGCCGGGCAGCCAGGATGAAGACGCCCAATCCGAACTTTCGCAGAAAATCGGGCACATAGAGCACGCGGGCGTGGAAAGCGAGATTGAGCAAAAAGCCCAGTCGCTCGGCCTTGGGTACATTGATTTTGCCGATTCGCCCATTGACCGCGAGGCCCTGCCGCTCTTATCCAAGGAAGAGATGCTCGCGCTGTCCGCTGTTGTGTTCCTGAACCGCGAGGGCCAGCTGCGCATGGCAACCACCAATCCCACGGACGCGGTCAAGCAGAAAATGGACCAGCTTGCCAAGGAGCACTATGCCCAGGCAAAACTGTATTTGATTTCCGAAGACAGCTTAAACCGCGCGCTTGCTGAATACGGCAAGATTCCCAAAAAGCCCGAGCCGCAGAAGGCGGTTGCCATCACCGCAGAAGACCTCAAGAAGTACGAGGCTGACGTTGCCGACCTCTCGTCGCTGCCCGCAAAGATCGCGGACATACCCCTCACTGACGTGCTCACCATCATCCTTGCGGCTGCCATTGCCGCAGACGCGTCTGACATACACATTGAGGCCGAGGAAAAGGGGATTAAGCTCCGGTTCCGTCTGGACGGCATATTGCACGAGCAGGCAGAGCTTTCGCGCGTCCTGTGGGAGCACCTCATGTCCCGCATCAAGCTTATAGCGCACCTCAAGCTCAACATCACGGACAAGCCCCAGGACGGCCGCATCTCCATTGAGCTGCCGGGAGACAAGCTGGACATCCGCGTGTCCGCCATTCCCACGTCTTACGGCGAGAGCGTGGTCATGCGGCTCTTGCGCTCAAGCGCGGTCGGTTTGCAGTTTGAGGACCTCGGCTTGCGCGGCAAATCATTCAACGATCTGAAGCGCGAGGTGGAGCGGCCCAATGGCATGATCCTCACCACCGGCCCCACGGGAAGCGGCAAAACCACCACGCTCTATGCCATCCTCAATAAGCTCAATGATGAGGAAACCAAGATCATCACCCTGGAAGACCCCATTGAGTACAAACTGGAAGGCGTCAACCAGAGCCAGATTGACGCGTCGCGGGGGTATGATTTTGCAAAAGGCTTGCGCTCCATTCTGCGCCAGGACCCGGACGTGGTCATGGTCGGTGAAATCCGGGAT
>CAYIMZ010000113.1:0-1765 GCA_964364695.1 uncultured Gammaproteobacteria bacterium
GACCAGCAGGCTATGGATAGCGTTGGGGCATATTTGAAGAAGCATTTTGATTTGCTATAGCGTTCATCATCCCATGACCCCAGAAAGGGAGAGGGGCTCGCGGCCATCACATCATCAACCCTATATACATCTCTTTTGGTTGATTTGTTTAGGGAATGGGGTAGTATGACTGTATGAACCAATCCCAAACCATTGCCGTAGATATAGTGCTCCTGCCGCCGCGCGAGGCGATGGAGCAGATTATCGCCATCAACAAGAATACCCCGGCATGGGGTCCTTTGGCTTTGGATGACTATCTGCCCCATCTTTCGCTGGCAATAGGATGTATTGCGAAGGAGAGGATGGGTGAGTTGCGGGAGGCTGTCGCATCAATCACCCGAGGCTTTTCGCCAATCCCCGTTGCGTTGTTTGAAATCTGTTTTGTTGAGCGTTCAAGCGGAGGCAAGAATTATGCTTTGCGCGCGCAAAAGACCCGGGAGCTGCAGAAGCTGCATGAGGATTTGATGCGCGGGCTTACTGGTTTGTTTTCGGAGGATGCCGCGCGCGCATCAGTGTACGCAGACCCCGGGGAAGAGGTGAGCGAGCCTGATTATGTCGCTGACTTTGGGGCACAGTACAGTTTTGCGTCGTTTGATCCGCACGTCACGCTGCGCAACAAGGAGGAGCCTGCCTGCGAGCTTCCGATTGCGTTTACTGCTTCCGATGTTACGGCGTGCCACATCGGTGAGATGGTGACGTGCCGGAAAAAGCTGTTTTCGGTTCCGTTGGGATAAAGGCTGTCCCATTTCGCCTTTTTTGTGATTGGCCTGACTCTCGGATTTTGATTTTTGGGCCATTTGTGGTATGCTGAACGAGTATGGCAATCAACTGGACAAAGATTTACGAAAAGTACAAAGGCCAGTGGGTGGCGCTCAAAGAGGACGAAAAGACCGTGGTGGGCAGCGGCAAGACCGCCAAGGAGGCCTGGCAGGAGGCGCAGGAGAAGGGGCATAAAACACCCATTATGTTTCGAGTTCCCACGGAAGTGATGCCCTACATTGGCAGCGCGTGGGTATGAAGTTTAGTTACATCACGTTTCCGTTGCCCGAACCGTCGCCGCTCTTCGGAACGTCAATTGCGCGGCCCATTGTTCCGGTTGAACTTACCGCAGGGGCCATCACCGTTGGGTATGCCGCACTCGTTGATTCTGGTGCGGATTTTTGTATCTTTGACGGAAGCTTGGGCGAGCTGCTCGGACTTGACGTGCGTTCCGGAGAGCCAATCCAATTCGGCGGCGTGCAAGATACAGCTCCATCGCGGGCATACCTGCACGAGGTGGTTATTTCAATAGGAGGCTCGCGCCATGGGATCCGGGCCGGTTTTTCGTATGACATTGCGCCGCACGGGTATGGCCTGCTCGGCCAAAAAGGTTTCTTTGATATGTTTATAGTGGCGTTTGACGTATTGAAAGAGGAGATCGAGATTAAAGAACGAAAGTGATGATATTATTAATGTTTGTGTAAAAAAAGTGAGCCCCCGAGAACGACATCCTGTCATTCTGGGGGGCTCGGTGGGGCGCTGGCGGTCAGTAGACCACCCGGCTGTCTGCGTAGGCGCGCCACTCGGCGGCCTCGGCCTTGGCGGCGAGGAGGAGCAGGTGATGAGGCGTGCTACGCCTCGATTGCGGTGTTGATGTTGAAGGTGCCGTCTGCGGCCTTGGCCAGGCGCTTCCTGAAGTAGGCGGCCAAGGACATGATCTTACCCTTGCGATCTTGGGGGAAGACGA
>CAYIMZ010000114.1:0-1759 GCA_964364695.1 uncultured Gammaproteobacteria bacterium
TTATTTTGCTAAAATGAATCCATTGCGTGATACCTATACCATACTTATTTTATGCCAAAAAAGCAAGACAAAGTGAGTGAGTTGCTTGAGCGGGGCGTTGCGGACGTGGTCGTCAGAAAAGACTTGGAAAAGCTCTTGCGCTCCGCTAGTAAGCTCAAGGTGTACTTAGGCGTGGACGTAACATCGCCCCAAATCCACATCGGCAATGCCGTGCCCTTGCGCAAGCTGGCCGCGTTCCAGGATTTGGGGCACCAGGCCATATTTGTGGTGGGCAGCTTTACCACGCTCATCGGCGACACGTCCGACAAAGACTCCATGCGCCCGGCTCGGACGCTTGCGGACATCAAGGCGGACATGAAGACGTACAAAGAACAGGCATCAAAGATTTTGGATTTCTCCAAAACAAAGATTTTGTACAACGGAGACTGGCTCGCTGGTCTCGGATTTGAAGATGTCGTCAAACTGGCGCAGCACTTTACGGTGCAGCAGATGATTGAGCGGGACATGTACCAGAAGCGCTTGAAAGAGGGCAAGCCAATCGGCTTGCATGAGTTTCTGTACCCGCTCATGCAGGGGTATGATTCCGTGCACATGGAGGTTGACGTTGAGCTCGGCGGCTCGGACCAGCTTTTTAACATGCTCGCGGGTAGGACATTGCTCAAAGCGTACAAGAACAAGGAAAAGCACGTGCTCACCACAGAGCTGCTGGAGGGTTTGGATGGCCGCAAGATGAGTAAGACCTACCACAACACCATAAACATCACGGATGAGCCGAACGACATGTTCGGCAAGATCATGTCCTTGCGGGATGATTTGATTGCCCGGTACTTTGAGCTGGCGACAAACGTGCCCATGGGCGAGGTTGCCCGGATTACCAAAGAAGAGAATCCGCGGGATGCAAAGGCCAGGTTGGCGCGGGAAATCGTAGCCATGTACCACGGCGAGAAAGCGGCGCGCGAAGCGGAACAAGAGTTCAATTCCGTGTTTAAGTCAGGCCAGAAGCCAAAAGACATTCCCAAAAAGAAAGTTTCAGGCAAACAAAAACAAGCAGATGAACTGCTTGTTGTCTTGGGTCTTGTGCAGTCCCGTTCCGAGGCCAAGCGCCTCATCAACCAGGGCGGGGTGCGCGTGGATGGCGCTGTCATCCGTGACTGGAAGCAGGTGATTGCAATCAAAAAAGGCGTTGTGGTCCAGGTGGGGAAGCGCAGGTTCGTAGAGATCGCGTAGAACGCGGGCCGTGTTCAGAAGCGCTTGGTCTGCGCCGCGCAGATGGCGATTGCCAGGGCATCTGCCGCGTCATCGGGTTTGGGGATGGTCTTGAGATTCAGCACGGTTTTAACCATGTGCTGTATTTGTTTTTTGTCCGCTCTGCCGTAGCCGGTAAGCGCCTGCTTCACCTCAAGCGGGGTGTATTCCTCCACTTCGCATCCTGCGGCCTGGGCCGCGAACAGAATCACGCCGCGGCCATGCGCCACTGTGATGGCGGTTTTGGCGTTTTTTGCAAAGAAAAGCTCTTCCACGGCAATGCGCTCTGGCTGGTACTTTTTGATGAGGCGCGCGACGCCGCGCGCGAGCTGCTGTAGCCGTTTGGCGAGCGCATCAGTCTTTTTGGTTGTAATGGTTCCGGCCGCAATCAGCCGGAACGAATCGTTTTTTTCCTGGATCACTCCGAATCCGGTGTCAGCTATTCCCGGGTCAATGCCGAGGATTATCATACCGCATTGTCGTAGAAATCATTCACGTCTTCCAGTTCGGAGAG
>CAYIMZ010000115.1:0-1756 GCA_964364695.1 uncultured Gammaproteobacteria bacterium
TGGTGGGCGGAAACTTGCTCAAGGTGCTCGCGTGGTACGACAACGAGTGGGGCTATGCCAACCGTTTGGTGGAGATGGTGTCCCATCTCACATTGTAGTATGCGGACGCCGTAACGCTTTGCGCGTTTTTTGGTTATGGATAAGAGACAGCATGAAAAGATTGCAGTGGTTGCCTCCGGAGGCGGCATGTCCTGCGCCTATGCGGCGGGCGCCATGGTGGCGCTCGCGCGCGAGCTCAACTTCAGGGAGCCTAATTTTTTGATTGCGGGATCGGGCTCAACCGGCACGTTCGCGTACTTTGCGGCAAAGCAGTACGGCATCATCAAGCGCGTGTGGACCGACGCGCTCATCACGCGCAAGTTCCTCAACCGGTTCCGTTTGTGGCGGATCATAGACGTGGACTATTTGATTGACGTGATCATGAAGCAGGAGAACCCGGTTGACATGGCCAGCGTGCAGGCGTCTCCCTCCGAGCTTCTGGTTGCGGCAACGAACGCGGACACCGGCAAGCTCACATACTTTTCGGACAAGGAGCGCGAGGATGAGGAGGAAATTTTTGAGCTCTTGCGCGCGTCCAAAGCCATGCCCGTCGCGTTCAATAAGGTGATCAGCGTGGACGGGGGCAGGTACTGCGACACCGAGCTCTCCGCGGATTTGCGCGCGCACATCCGCGAGGCTGTGCGCCGCGGGGCGACAAAAGTCATCGCCATCAATAACTCCGTGCCACGGCTGGAGTCGTCCTTGGCCATGGGAGCCTGGATGCGCTTCCAGTCCAAGGCGTTCCGGGAGCGCTACCGCGAAGAGTGGAAAGCCGTCACCGGCTACCGTGTTCCGGAGGGCGTGCGCCTGGAGCTCGTCGCGCCCAAGCGCGGCACCCCGGTGTCCACGCTCACGAGCACCAAAAAGGGCATGCTGGAGACGTACGAGATGGGGTACCGCGACATGCTTGCGCACAAGGGCGTCCGCAGCCTCCTGGAGATTGATTGATTTTTAGGGCTTCCGTGATACACTATCTATATGCGGCAATCTGGATTGTTCAGCAAAACCAGCAAAACGAGCGAGGCAGACGCGCAGAGCGCGAACCACGATTTTTTGGTGCGCGCGGGTTTTGTTGACCAGCTCATGGCAGGGGTGTACTCGTATCTGCCGCTCGGCGTGCGCGTGCTCTCGCGGATCAGCCGCATTGTGCGCGAGGAAATGGATCGGCTGGGGGGCCAGGAAGTTTCTCTGCCCGCCTTGCACCCCAAGGAGAATTGGCAGAAAACCGGCAGGTGGGACAGCATGGATGTGCTGTTCAAGGTTCCGTCCCGGACAGCGTCGGAGTACGCGCTCGGCCCGACCCACGAAGAGGTGATTGTGCCGCTCGCGAGAAAGCATATTGCGTCCTACCGCGATCTGCCCCGCGCGTGGTACCAGATACAGACCAAGTTCCGCGACGAGCTGCGCCCAAAAGCGGGCCTCCTGCGCGGCAGGGAATTTCTGATGAAGGATTTGTACAGCTTTCACGCTGACGCCGCTGACCTGAAATTGTACTACGAAAAAGCGAAAAAAGCGTACACCAAAGTGTTCAAGCGGTGCGGCTTGGACGCCGTCATCACGGAAGCCTCGGGCGGGTCATTCACCAAAGAGTACTCGCACGAGTTCCAGGTTCCCACGGAGAACGGGGAAGATTTGATTTTCACGTGCTCATGCGGGTTTGCGCGGAACAAGGAAATTATGGATTCCCCCCCTGCCAGAGGGGGGGATAGGGGGGGTG
>CAYIMZ010000116.1:0-1746 GCA_964364695.1 uncultured Gammaproteobacteria bacterium
GGGCCGCGAACTGCGCCGGAGTGGCGAGTTCGTTTTTGGCGCGGCTGATGAGCCCGAGCACTGCGTTGGGATTCACGTCCTTAGGTGAAATGCCATCATTGTACATCACTTTTTTGATGGCGCTCTTCTGCTCTTCGGTATCATAAATCGCAAACTCTCTTTTGAAACCAAGACGGCCTGATTCCTGCCGCAAGATGCGCGCACAAATCGCGTGGAACGTGCCAAGCGCCGGGCCAGTGCCGAACCCTTTCCACGTGCGCCACTGATTCGGCCGCGCTCCCAAGAGCCTGGCGGCGCGGTTGCGCATCTCATCAGCTGCCTTGTTCGTGAATGTCACCGCCAAAATCTGGTGCGGCTTGATTCCTTTCTCGGTGACGAGGTACGCGATGCGGTGCGTCAAAGTTTTTGTCTTTCCCGAACCAGCACCGGCGATGACTAACACCGGGCCTTCGGTTGCTTGTACCGCTTCGCGCTGCCGCTCATTGAGTTCATCAAGCAATTTTGACATGGATACAGTATAGCAGACAGGCACGTGCGTTGCACTTCAAAATACAGACAGACACAAAACCTTGACACCAATATATACACATGCTAATGTGTATATATGCTAACCAAACGAACCAACATCCTTTTCAGCGAGCAGACGTGGTCAAAGCTCGAGCGCCTCGCGCAGAAGCGGGGCGCATCTGTGGGCCAGCTCGTCCGGGATGCGGTACACAACCGATACTTTGATGATAACCAGGAGCGCACCAAAGAGGCGTGCGAATCAATCCTTCGCAACAGAATACGGGTTCCCGGCAAGCTCGACTACAAAGCGCTCATCAATGAAGGCCGCAAGCTATGATGCCATCGTACGTTGTTGACGCCTCGTACGTGATTGCGTTTCTGATGCCGGATGAAAGCGTGGAAGGCGTTGATGAGGTATTCATCGGCTACGCGGACCGCGAATGCTCCCTCATTGCGGCAACCCTGCTCCCCTACGAAGTGCTCAACGGCTTCAAGAGCGCCCTCATCCGGAGCCGCATTTCCGAGCGGTACGGGGTTGAGCGCATACGTGATTTTGCCAAGCTTAATATCCCGCTGTACGAGATTGATTTTGAAGACGCATTCCTGACTGCGAGCAAAAACGACCTCTCTATATACGACGCCGCATACGTAGCGCTCTCCCGCGCGACCGGGTTCCCCCTGCTCTCACTTGATGAGCGTCTGCGCGGCATCAGTGAGTAGGAGGGTGGTTGACAACATTTCCTTGTGTGCTATACTTTATCTAACTAAAGTACTTTATTGTACTAAAGTGCTAACTTTAGCCAAATACTATGCCGCAATGGGATACCAAGATAACCCAGAACCTCTTCCGCGCCGTCTTGAAGCTCAAAAACGAACAAGAGGCCAAACGCTTTTTCCGCGATCTGCTCACCGAAGCGGAATTGGTTGAGTTCGGCAAACGCTGGCAGGCGGCACAGATGTTGAATAACCGCGTCCCCTACTCCGAAATCGTGGAAAAAACAGGCTTAAGCTCCACCACAGTGGCGCGCATTTCAAAGTGGCTCAAACGCGGCATGGGCGGGTACCGTCTCATGCTCACTCGGCTTTCTCATCACACAACCCCTTCTTTCGGGAAGCGGTTGTCTTGATAGTGCGCAAATCAACTATCCGAACGAGCCTTTCTCGGAAGAGTAAGGGGTTCTTTATATTCACGTTCTTTCACAACAAGAGGGCGCCTATGAACAGCATCCCAGATGCACG
>CAYIMZ010000117.1:0-1740 GCA_964364695.1 uncultured Gammaproteobacteria bacterium
AAAATGAACGAGGGCTACGACGTGGTGTCCGGCTGGCGGCACAAGCGCAATGATCCGCTGATGAAACGCTTTTTCTCGCGCGGAGCAAACCTCCTACGTAAGCTCCTTGTGAAAGATGGGATCCATGATTCCGGCTGCAGTCTGAAGGCGTACCGCAGGGAGTGTTTCCAGGATATGGATCTTTTCGGCGAGATGCACCGGTTCATGCCGGCGCTCTTGGCACTTGATGGTTTCCGCGTGGCGGAGGTGAAGGTGTCGCACCACCCCCGTGTTCATGGCAAGACAAAATACAACTGGAAGCGGGCGATCAAAGGCTTCGTCGATATGCTCTTCATCTGGTTCTGGCGCAAATATTCGTACCGCGCGATACATCTCTTCGGCGGGACGGGACTGCTCCTCGGACTGGTCGGGTTCGCCATTCTCGTGTGGATGTTCGTGGAAAAAGTATTTTATGGGGCGTCGCTCTCCGAGCGCATCTGGCCGCTTGTCGGGACGCTCCTTGTCTTGGTCGGCGTGCAGCTTTTCATCTTCGGCATCCTCGTGGATATCGCGGTGAAGACGTATTACCATGAGCGCGGGAGGATGAACTACTCCGTACGAACAGTAAGGAACCAATGACCAAGCTCCAATCATCAAGGAAATTCCAATGATCAGCGATCAATTACCAAAAAAGAAATTCGATCTTGAAGACAGGACGCTTGAGTTTGCAAAAAGAGTCGTCAGGATGTGCAAGGAGTTACCGAGGAATTCAGTGAATGACAAACTGATCGATCAAGTTATTCGTTCCGCGGGTTCTGTCGGAGCGAATTATCGAGAAGCGAATGATGCTCTCGGTACCAAGGACTTTCTGATGCGGATGAAGATTGCGAGAAAAGAGGCGAAGGAAACACACTTCTGGCTGGAACTGATCATCGAAGCGAATCCGACTCTGAAAAAAAGAATTGAGAGTTTGTTCCAGGAGTCTCTTGAGTTGAAAAAGATTCTGTCTTCGATAATTACGAAACTTCAAAATAAATGATTTGGTGATTGATTTTTGATGATTGGTGATTTTCTGGTCATTGGATTTTGATAATTGGTTATTACAAAAGTTATGAAACTCGCTTTTGTCGGGACGGGGTATGTCGGATTGGTGACGGGGACGTGTATGGCGGAGCTCGGGCACACGGTAGTCTGCGCCGATATCGACAAGAAAAAAATCGCGAAGCTGAAGAAAGGCGTGATGCCGATCTACGAGCTCGGTCTCGAGGAACTGGTGGAGAAGAATGTGAAAGAGGGACGGTTGTCATTCACCGCGTCTGTGGGGCAGGCGATCCGAGAAGCCGAGGTCGTTTTCAGCGCAGTCGGTACGCCGGAAGACAAGAAGACCGGCAAGGCGGATATGCGCTATGTCTATGCGGTGGCAGAGATATTCGGCAAGAATCTCAATACATACAAGATTCTTGTGAACAAATCGACGGTACCGGTAGGGACGGCGGACAAGTGTCGCGACATCATCATGCACGCATGCAAAAGGCCTGCCCGCCACGGTTCACACAGTGATTTGGGCGGGGGGTGCGAGTTTGACGTGGTGTCCAATCCGGAATTTCTCCGTGAAGGGGCGGCGATCAAGGATTTCTTGAACCCGGACCGCGTGGTGGTAGGGGTCGCGTCGGAGCGTGCCAAAGAAGTGATGGAGAAGATCTATCGCCCGATCGCGCGAGCCGGACGACCGGTGATGGTGACGGATATCCGGAGCGCCGA
>CAYIMZ010000118.1:0-1730 GCA_964364695.1 uncultured Gammaproteobacteria bacterium
CTTGCACAATCCGGCGGGAATCGGTAGTATAGAGTGTATCATGGCATCTACCAGACAACAGGTGTGGATACTGTTTGCGCTCATCGCGGGCCTTGGATATGTTTCAGGGTCTATTTTTGCTGACCAGCTTCCCGGTTTTTGGCCGGGGAAATACTACTTTGAGCGTTTCAGGACCCATTTGGGGCTTGATCTGCAGGGAGGGGCGCACCTGGTGTACGAAGCCGATACCTCGCAGGTGAGCCTGGATGACGCGGAAACCGCGGTTTCCGGAGTGCGGGATGTGATAGAGAGCCGCGTGAACGCCCTGGGCGTGTCCGAGCCAATCGTGCAGACCGCGAAAGTGGGGGATCACTTGCGCATCATCGTGGAGCTTGCGGGCGTGTTTGACGTGAACGAGGCCATAGCGCAGATTGGCGCGACTCCGCTCTTGGAGTTCAAGACCGAAGCAGCTGCTCCGGCGCCGGTGTCCGTTTCAGCGGAAGAGCGCGCCAAGCGCGAACAGTTTAATGCGTCACAGTTTGCGAAAGCCCAAGATACCATCCGGAAGATTATAGACGCGGACGGTCAGAACTTTGCAGAACTCGCAACCCAATTCTCCGAGGACCCGGGCAGCGCCTCGGCTGGCGGAGACTTGGGATTCATGCGGCGCGAACTCCTGGTTGCGCCGTTCGGGGATGCCCTGTTTGACGAGCTTACGGCGGACGGGGAAACTACTCTTGAACCCGTAGAAAGCGAATTCGGCTGGCATATCATCCAGCGCCTGGAATCGCGCGCCGTTTCGGATGACACTGGGTTTGAAGTTCCTGAAGTGCGGGGTCGTCACATCCTGTTCCGCACCCAGTCCCTGGAAGGCGATGTGCCGCAGTACGACCAGTGGGCGCAAACCGAGCTCGGGGGCAAGCAGCTTGAGAGATCCGAGGTGCAGTTTGACAGCTACACAGGGGCCGCGCAGGTTGGGCTGCAGTTTGACGACGAGGGAGCGCAATTGTTTGAAGAGCTCACGGACGCAAACGTGGGCAAGCGCATTGGCATCTTTTTGGACGGCGGCTTGATCAGCGCTCCGGTTGTACAGAACCGGATTCCGGGCGGCGAGGCCGTGATCACCGGAAACTTTGCCATTCCGGAGGCGCGCGAGCTGGTTGAACGCTTGAATGCCGGAGCTTTGCCGGTTCCCATTAACCTCGTTTCCCAGCAGACCGTGGGGCCCACGCTCGGCGCGGCTTCGGTTGAGCAGAGCATTACGGCCGGACTTATTGGGTTTGCCTTGGTGGCGCTGTTCATGCTCGCGATCTACCGCGCGGCGGGGTTGCTCGCCGTCGGTGCGCTCGTGTGGTACGCGGCAATCGTATTCTCGTTTTTCAAGCTCATTCCAGTTACCTTGACGCTCGCGGGCATTGCCGGGTTTCTGCTCGGGATCGGCATGGCAGTTGACGCGAACGTGCTGATTTTTGAGCGCTTGCGGGAGGAGTTGAGGAGCGGCGCCGCATTTTCGCACGCGGTGAGCACATCGTTCGCGCGCGCGTGGAACTCCATCCGCGACTCAAACGTGTCCACCCTGATCACGTGCCTCATCCTCGCGTGGTTCGGTTCGTCAGTCGTGAAAGGGTTTGCCATCACCTTAGGCATCGGCGTGTTGATTTCAATGTTCTCGGCAATCATCATCACGCGCGTATTCATTGAGCTCGTAAGCCGCTCCTCGTGGCTTTCCAAACAGAAGTGGCTCTGGGGGG
>CAYIMZ010000119.1:0-1698 GCA_964364695.1 uncultured Gammaproteobacteria bacterium
GCTCTTCTGCCCGTCTGCAGGATGCGCCCTGTACACCCGCAAGCTGCTGGAAGCGATTGCCTACGAACGCGATGGCACAACATACTACTTTGACCGCACATACTTTATGTACGCCGAAGACGTGGATTTGGGTTTCCGCGCGCGGTTGCTTGGCTTTGAATCGGGATACGCAAAAGACGCAGTTGTGTACCACAAAGGCTCTGCATCATCAGGGAAACTATCCGACCTTGCGGTGTACAGCACGTACCGCAATCTCATTTGGACGCAGTACAAAAATTATCCTCTGACGTTGTTCTTGCGAAACCTGTTCTGGATCGTACTCGGCTGGGAGCTCATCTTTTTCGGCTACCTTTTGAAAGGCAGGCCCTTGATTATCGCCAAAGCCATAGTTGACGGGTTGCGCGGCATCTCAACCATGAAGCAGAAACGGAGTGAAATCAAAAAAAAACGGACCGCTGACAACCGCGCCATCCGCTCATGGTTTGAGCAGGGCATATTCCCGAAAAATTTGCTGTAAAAAATCGGCGCCGACAGGATACCCTCTGCCGGCGCCGAACAGCACTCCGACTCACTTCCAGTGCACACGGACATTCCCCTGCGCATCAATCGTGCCGACGACTGTTGCGATGGGCTTATGCCCGAACATCCTCATGAACTCGGCCTGCTCCACAACCATGGCCACTGCCTTGTCGTAACACGTGGTGCCCCTGCCCCTGGGAGCGCAGTCCGGGCAGCAAATGCTGAAGTTGAACCGGAGTCCCGTGGCCTCAATGCGCCGTGTGATCTCGTTGCGGTAATCAAACCGCCACGGCGTCTTAAAGCCTATTTGGACGCGCCCGCACATCACGCACAGGCTTACGGGCCACCAGTACGTGCGTACTGTTCCTGCACGTTGCGCGGCCCGGAGTTGTGCGGACATGGCACACGCGCGCTTCCTGCGCCATGCGCTGGGCTCGTCATGAGGCCTTTTTCTTGCTTGATGGCACGGTCTGCGTTTGCCTGTTACGCACCTGCTTACCACACCGCCTCCTTGGCTATATGGCTGACAGAACCGCCCTGTGCAAAAACGGATGCATACTCAATAGAAAGAGCGAGCGCGAGGCCTCCTCCCCTCCGTGTATAGTGTAACTGCGTTTTACCGCATCTATATTCAGTATACACCCGCCGCAAAAAGCCGTAAGCCCCACTTATGCACAAAAAAAAGCGCCCGAGCCTCGCCGAATCGGCGAAGCGCGGGCACAAACGAACGGAGGGGACAGCGCTCCCCCGAGAGGGACTAACCGCGGGTTCCGGATGGAGGCTTACGGCCATTCCTGTCTTCAGTAGATGCCATCTTCAGGAAGAACCCAGATGAACACGACCACGAACAGCCCGGCGATCCCGAGGGTGAGTTGAACCGCTCCGAGTAGCCATACTCCGGCTCCCAGAAGAAAGAACTCTTGCCAAAACCCCTCCGGAGAGAGGAAATGGCGGACTCCTAGGTAAATCCACGCCGGTATGCCAGCGATGACAACTACTCCCAGCGTTATGAGCGCCTTCATGAGACCCCTCCTCACTCATGGGTTTGTATTGATAGGGAAAGCTTCTAGAGGAACAGCGATAGATGACACTATATCAAGGAGTATCCGACCTGTCAATCCGCCACGGCTCTATACTAAACTGGGTGGTGGAAAACTCAAACATGGTGGTAAGGTTAGG
>CAYIMZ010000120.1:0-1687 GCA_964364695.1 uncultured Gammaproteobacteria bacterium
AAAGCGAGCAGCAATGTTTTTTGTTTCATACGTTTTGGCTGTCCGAAAACAGAATCTTATACTGGAGCCGTTGCGCGGAATTGAACCGCGGACCTACTCCTTACCATGGAGTTGCTCTACCAGCTGAGCTACAACGGCACGTCAGAGTCGGATTCCAGCTTTCGTGTGCTGACACAGTCAGCCAACTTCAGCTTACATCCGTCTCTTCCTTTCAAAATACTATTTCAACCCCTTCACCTTCTTCTCAAACTCCGCGAGGCGGCCGTGGTCGGGATTTATCTTTTTGATTTTTTCCAGCGCCTCCTTGGCAAGGTCTTTGTTCTTGAGGAGCACGGAAACCATGAACAGCTGATCCAGCACCTTGGGGTTGTTCGGCTCAAGGGCTTGCGCTTTCTGGAGGCTTGAGAACGCCTTTTCCGCATCAGAGAGCTGCAAATACACGTCAGCTAAGGCCATGTGGTAGTCCACGACCTCGTTGTTGATGGAGAGCGCGTGCAAGAAGTGGTCTTTGGCCGCCTCAAGCTTTCCCTGCTCCTGGAGCGTGTGCCCAAGCGACGCGAACCCGCGATCCTCCTGGGGCCAGGTGCGGGTCGCGTACTCAAAGGTCTCTATGGCCTGGCTAAACTCCCCCATCTCGCGGTAGGTTTCTCCCAAGCCCTGGTACGCGTCCGTTGACTCCGGATCAACCTTAATCGCCGAAAGGTACTTGGACTCTGCTTGGGAAAACTTTTTGGCGCGCCGGGCCTCCTCCGCCTCTTCCAAAAGCTCCCGGACCTTGCCCTGCGCTTTTTTGCTTGAATCCGGCAACGTGCCCTGGAACCGGTACGCGCGCTCCAGCTTGCGCACGCGCTCCAGCGCTTTCTGGAGAGCGCCGGCCGCAAACTTCCTGCCAGGCACGAGAACGCCCGAGAAGAGCTTGAACACCCCCTCAAGCTTGCGCAGGAGCCGGTGCTCCAGGAGCGATGCCTTGAGCACGGCGTCGCGCTCCTCCGGAATCTCGGAGAGGTCCAGGCTCGCCGCTTTCTTGAGGTGGCGCGAGGCAATGACCAGGATGGCCCCGATGCTCGCGATGATGACTGCAAGAGGAATGATGGTAAGCATACAATTACGCTTTTAAGGCTCCGGCCACAATGGCTGCGAACTGGGTTGCATCCAAAGAAGCCGTACCCACCAGGACCCCGTCTACCGAGGGTTCTGCCACGTAGCGGCCCACATTCTCCGGGTCAACGCTCCCACCATAAATGATTTTCACGTGCTCGTCAACCGCCTCGCGGGAGAACAAATCGTACAGCGACTGCTCAATCACCTGGTGCGTGTGCTCAATCTCCTTGGGGTCAACATCCTGGCCGCTTCCGATGACCCACACGGGCTCGTACGCCACCACCAGCTGCTGGGCGTCCGTGAGCCACAAGCCGCCCAAGGCGTCGTGCAGCTGGCGCAGGAGCACCACCTCTTTCTGGCCTTCTGCCCTATCGTCAAACTGCTCCCCAACGCACAACACCGGCCGCAAGCCCACGGAGAGCAGCATCCTGATTTTCCTGTGCACCATGTCGCTTGATTCGCCGAGGTGGGCCCTGCGCTCCGAGTGGCCGACAATGACCGTGCCTACCCCGTGCGCGGCAAGCTGACTAGCGGACACTTCGCCCGTGAACGCGCCCTGCTCTTCCCAGAAGCAGTTCTGCGCTCC
>CAYIMZ010000121.1:0-1685 GCA_964364695.1 uncultured Gammaproteobacteria bacterium
TAGCCCCACTCGTTGTCGTACCACGCGAGCACCTTGAGCAAGTTTCCGCCCACCACCCGCGTGAACCCAAGGTCCACAATCGCGGAATGCGGGTTGCCGATGATGTCCGAGGACACCAGGGGCTCATCAGTCGCCTCCACGATGTTCTTGTAGGGATATGCCTTCACCTTTTCGCGGAACAGCTTGTTGACTTCCTCAACGGTCGTGTTTTTCTTAAGCACGAACGTGAAATCCGAGAGCGAGCCGTCCAGCACCGGCACCCGGAGCGCGATGGCGTCAAACTTATTTTTAAGGCCCGGAATGGTTTTGGCAGTGGCGATTGCCGCCCCTGTTGACGTGGGAATGATGTTCTGCGCCGCAGCGCGCGCCCGGCGCGGGTCTTTGTTGGGTGAGTCCACCAGGCTCTGGGTGGACGTGTACGAGTGCACGGTGGTGACCATGCCCTTCTCAATGCCGTACGCGTCATCAATGATTTTGGCAACCGGCGAGATGCAGTTCGTGGTGCACGACGCGTTGGAGACGATAACATCTTTCACACCGTCCAGGGTGTTCACGCTGATGATGCTGGTTGCGGTTTCCTCGTCCTTGGCGGGCGCCGAGATGATGACGCGCTTGGCCCCTGCCTTGAGGTGGGCTTTTGCTTTTTCGGTGGTCGTAAAAAATCCGGTTGACTCAATCACCACATCAACCCTCATCTCTTTCCAGGGCAACTTGGACGGGTCTTTCTGCGCGAACACCGGGATCACCCTGTCCCCGACCTTGAGGCTCCCCTGGCAATCATCCGACTTGACGGGCTTCTCTGCGCTCGCGCTGACCTCTTTCTTGTACTTTCCATAGACCGTGTCGTACGTCAAGAGGTACGCAAGCATTTTAGGATCAACCAGGTCGTTCACCGCCACCAGCTCCAGCGTGTTTTTCTCAAGCGCGATTTTGGCGGCTGCGCGGCCGATTCTGCCAAACCCGTTGATCGCGATGCGGCGTTTTGGTTTTATTTTTTCTTGCTCCATGCGGGAAGTATACCACGTTTTAGGCTAGGTGACGAGAGTTCCCACTTCTTTCCCGGACAAAATCTGCTTCACGGTACCGGGCTTGTACTTGAATACGATGATAGGCAGCTTGTTGTCCATGCACAAGCTGAATGCCGTGGAGTCCATGACCTTCAAACGCTTGGTAAGGGCGGTGTGGAAGCTCACCTGTTTGAGTTTTTTTGATTTTGAGCCGCGGCGGCGCGGGTCGCCCGTGTACACTCCGTCAACGGACGTGGTTGCTTTCAGGAGCACCTCGGCCTCCACCTCAAGGCTGCGGAGCGCTGCTGCCGTGTCCGTGGTAAAGTACGGGTTGCCGGTGCCTGCCGCGAAAATCACGATTTTGCCGTCCGCGAGGTGAGCTCGGGCCTGGCGGCGGATGTAGTCCTCGGCAACCTCTTTCATGGAAATCGCGGTGAGCACGCGGCAGTGCGCTCCTGCCTGTTCAATCTCGGCCTGCAGCGCGATTGCGTTTATGATGGTGGCGGTCATACCCATGTAGTCCGCGGTGGCGCGGTCAATGGAGTCCTTGGGAATGTTGCGGCCGCGGAATATGTTGCCCCCGCCAATGACCACGGCAAGCTCTACGCCGGATGACGAGATATCCGCAAGGTCGCGCGCAACTGCGCGCGTAACGTTAAAATCAATGCCAAATTTCTC
>CAYIMZ010000122.1:0-1673 GCA_964364695.1 uncultured Gammaproteobacteria bacterium
ATGTTCGCCTTGATGAGGCCGGTGATCACGTTCACGCTCGGCCGCTGGGTGGCGAGCACCAGATGGATGCCCACGGCGCGCGCCATCTGCGCGAGCCGGACAATGGCCGCCTCAACCTCGTTGGCCGCGACTGCCATGAGGTCCGCGAGCTCATCAATGATGAACACGATGTGCGGAATGGTATCGCCCTTGTTGGCGGCGTTGTACGCGTCTATGTTGCGCTTGCCGCGGTTTGAGAGCAGCACGTACCTGCGCTCCATTTCGCCCACCACCCACTTGAGCGCGTTCACGGTTTTCTTGACCTCGGTGATGACCGGGGTGAGCAGATACGGGATGTCGTTGTATGTGGTAAGCTCAACTTTCTTAGGGTCAACCAGAATGAGCTTGAGGTCATCCGGTGAATTCTGGTACATAAGGCTCACGATGATGGTGTTGATGGCAACGCTCTTGCCCGACCCGGTTGAGCCCGCAATCAGGAGGTGGGGCATGCGCGCCAAATCCGCAACGTGCGCCCTGCCGGACACGTCCTTGCCCAAGGAGATGGTGAGATTTGAGGTGCGCCGCTTGAATGCGTCCGATGTCATGATGTCCTTGAGCTTGACCTTGGCCGTGGCCGCATTCGGAATCTCTATCCCGACCAAAGACTTTCCCGGAATGGGCGCTTCCATGCGCAGCGGGTGCGCGGCGAGCGCTAAGGAGAGCTCGTTCGCAAGCCCGGTAAGGCGCGAGAGCTTAACGCCGACTGGCGGCCGCAATGTGTACTGCGTCACCGTGGGACCCACGTTCACGTCATCCATTTCCACGTTAATGCCGAACGTGGCTAAGGTTTTCTGGATCTTGTCCCGCGTTGCGTCAACGTCCGTGGCAGACGGCTTTTCAGTGCTTGGCTCCAACAGGTCAATGGGGATGGTCACGCGCTTCCGCGCCCGCTTGGTGACCACCGCCTGCGCTTCGGATGGGGGTTCTCCATCCAGAAACATCTCCTGCTGCCCGGGCTCCATGCCCGGCTCTTGAGCCACCACAGGAGGCTCCTCGGCGAGCGGTGGGTGCTCTTCGGCAGCCGCATCTCCGCTGCCGTACTCGCGGCTTAACTTCCACACGCGCATGCGCTCAAGCATCCGGCCCCAGAGGCTTTTTGGCTCTACGCTTTCAAGTTCGGGCTGCGACTCATCCACAGCAGGCTCCTCTGCGTTTTCCTCATCGCGCGCCCCGAACAAAAAGCTTGAAAGCGAGAGCATAATGCCGATGGCGCCCGCTCCCGCCAGAAACACCCAGGCGCCCCAGTACCCCGCAATCCGGCTAAACGGGTACTGCAGGGCAAACCCAATGTACCCGCCGCCCCCGCGAGCATCCAGAGCGCCCGCATCAGCAGATCCGGCAGCGTGGTGCAAGATGCCCAAGGCGGCGCCAAAAAACAGTATCACCCCAACAACCTGCCACCGGTTGAGCTGGTACTGGATCTCCTTGAGGAGCAGGAGCGAGATGATGACTAAGACAGCCGGAAACGCGTACGCGCCCCAGCCGAACAAGCGCTCAAGCACGAGCTTTCCCTGCACCCCAAACGGGCCCGCGAGGTCAAAGAACGCGAGCACAGACAATGTCGCCGCCACCAGGAGGATGATGATGGCAATGGACATCTTAATGGCGGGAGAAATGCTCTCTCCTTCGTATTC
>CAYIMZ010000123.1:0-1633 GCA_964364695.1 uncultured Gammaproteobacteria bacterium
GCCACGGTTACGGGAAAGCCGCGCAAGCGCTCGGTGAACGTGTCAAAGTGCTGCTGCGTTAAGATGGTGGTAGGTGAGAGCACGGCGACCTGGAACCCGGACAGGGCGGCTTTTGCTGCGGCGCGAATCGCAACCTCGGTTTTTCCGAACCCCACGTCCCCGCACACCAGGCGGTCCATGGGCGTTTCCCGGGAGAGGTCCTCATAGATTGCTTTGATGACCGCTTCCTGGTCCCGGGTTTCTTTGTACGGAAAGCTCTCTGCGAGTTCTTTCTGGACGGCTACGGCATTGGGGATGCTCGGGGCGGCCGAGAGCTGGCGCTTTGCCTGGGTGTTCAAGAGCTCGCGCGCGTGGGCCAGGGTTTCCAGGCTTGCTTTGGCGAGTACCTTGCTCCAGCCGTTGCCCGAGAGCCTGGAGAGCGTTGGGTTTGGGTCGCCAACGTATTTTTCCATCTTTTCCGCGGAAGTTACCGGCAGAAACAGCGTGTCGCCTTCGGCGTAGGAAAGCTTGAAGTACTCGCGCATGATGCCGTCCAGGTTCTGCTGCACCATGCCCGCAAAGCGCGCAATGCCGTGGTCCACATGCACCACGAAATCATCCACGCACAGTTTTTTCAAGAACGCGGGCTTTGGCTTTTTTGCTTCTTCTTTAGGGAGAATGTCAGCGGACAGTTCCTGGATGCGCTGGTTCGTAAACGGGATGATCGCGTCCGGATGCGCGGGAAACGCGTCAAACTGGATCTGTTTCAGTTCCGGGTTGTAATCAAAGAGCGTTGCCGCGGCTTCCCGATGGCCAAGGCTGTAGGGGATAATGCTGATTGTTTTTGTTTTGGTTTCCGCCGTAGCGATTGATTCTATCGTTTCATCGTCAAAATCAACCCGTATGGGATGTTTTTGGTCCGGGGGGAAGATGTCCACGATGCTCCCGCGGGCCGCCACCAGGCCGTGCGCGGAGGCAGCGCGCTCCTTGGTGTAGCCGGCTTCAATCAGCCGCTTGAGCAGCTCTTCGCGCGCAATGGTTTTGCCGGCCGCGAGCGCGATGCTCTGTTTTTTGAAATCCTGCGGGGAGGGCAGCAGGGTGTTCATGTATTCCGCGGTGAGCACGAGCAGGCACGGCTTGCCCGCGAGCACGTCGGAGAGAGCGGGAGTTTTGATGTCCGTGTGTATGGCTATTTTTGTTTTGTACTTTTTGAGCCACAACCGGAGGTTCTGCACCATGGAGAGCTGGCTGAACGCGTCCCGCGCCACAACCAACACCGGCGACTGCGGGAAATCGTCTTCTTGTGCGAGATGGGCAAGCACAAAGCTCTGTGAAACCGGGTTCGTGGGCGTTTTAATGACCACGGTGCGCTTGCTTTTGAGTTTTTCCGCAATACCCGTAACATCCCCCGGCATGCGCCGGGGATCTGCATCACTCTCCATATGTTGTCGGGCTCTTGTTTGGTTACCGTTTATGTGCGAGCCCTGCGTAATTTCCACGTGCATCATAGCGCACGTTGCGGAGCTTGACAAGGGGGCGGGGCTGTGATAAGGTTCTCATCCGTTCTTCCTAGTGGTCTGCTTGTAGTCCGTTTTGGGTGGGAACCCCTCCTAACCTGCCCGGGACAATCAAGTAAGGGCGTGTGCCTTGTGCA
>CAYIMZ010000124.1:0-1555 GCA_964364695.1 uncultured Gammaproteobacteria bacterium
GGATGGTTGATGACGCAACAGTGAGCGACGTGCTGTCAACGCTGATGGCAATGGCATAGGCGCTTGAATACTCCCAAGTAGTGCTCGCCATGGTCGTACTGGCGCCGTTGGTCATGGTAAACATTGCCCCGCCAGTGCTGCCCCCGTAACGGACCAACACATTGCCAAACGTTGCGAACGAGGTTGCGCTGTTCACTTGGATCCTGCCCCAGTTCCAAGCAGCCGGTGCTGTGGCGCTCCCGTCCCCGTTCGTATCGCCGCCGTAGGCATCGTCTTTTGCGGACGTAATCACCACCCCAGCCCCGCCTTCCTCGCCAATCACCGCATCACCCCCGTTTTGGACGATAATCTGGATGCCGGGATTCATCTTGACCACCACCCCAGGCTCAATGGTGAGCACTTGCCCCAGCCCCACGCTGATGTTGCCCGTGACAATATATGGGCTTTTGCCGAGGCTCATAAGCCCGCCAGCGCCGCTCGGAAAACCGTTGAGCGTGGTTGCTGCGGCCGCGGGGCTCGCGACGGAAAGCGCGGCAAAAAACGCAATCAGAAAAGCGCCTCCCGCATGGATTGCTCTTGTGGTGATGGTATTGTGTCCCCCCATACGAATGTGAGTTACGATCCGCGTATCACGCAACCGCGCGCTTCCTTCTGCGCCTCCGGATAGGTTCCAGGCGCACCCGAAATCCCAAACCAGTGAAGATGTCCAGCGCATTATGCAGACTCGGGCTGTGCTTACTCGCTAGTATCTCGTACAAATGCGGCCGGCTCACGCGGGTGCGCTGCGCGAGCTTGCCTATGCCGCCCTGGGCGACTGCGATGTCGCGCAACGCGAGCATGAGCATCTGCGTATCATGGTCCTCCTCGTACCCCTCCAGCATGGCCTCCAAAAACGCCTGTGCCTCTTCGGGATCCTTTAAATCCTCAACCAGGTCATCCCGGAAACTTGAAGTGATTTTTCTTATTTTTGATAGGTTGGTGCTGCTCATAGTTTTCTCTTGTTATAGTCTTCCCAAAATGTTTTGGCCTTTGCTATGTCTTTCTGTTGCGTGCGCTTATCTCCGCCGCACAAAAGGACTACGATTGTCGCGGCATCTTTTCCGATATACATCCGGTATCCTGGACCGAAATGAATCCGCAGCTCGTACATGCCATGTCCAACCGTCTTGCAGTCGCCTAAAATACCCTTTTGGAGCCTGTACACGCGCTTTCTGATTGCGGCTCGCACCCGAATATCCTTTAGGCCCCTAACCCACTCCTGAAAGGGTTTGCTGCCTGACGGTGTTGTGTAATGACGAACTTCAAATGGTAAAACCTCCTCCATAGCATTGTAAGAAATATCTTACAGAACGTCAAGTGTGGGAAAATTAAACCACCTTCCCCCGCACGTACCCCTCTATCTCCGCAACCTTGACGCGCACCTGGTCCATGGTGTCGCGGTCGCGGACGGTGGCGGTATCATCCTCCAAAGTATCAAAATCAATGGTGATGCAGAACGGGGTGCCGATCTGGTCCTGGGAGTAGTAGCGCTTGCCGATGTTGCCGCGGTCATCCC
>CAYIMZ010000125.1:0-1519 GCA_964364695.1 uncultured Gammaproteobacteria bacterium
TTGCGTGCTCGCCTAATACATGATGCAGAGCCGCGTGCAGCAAATGGGTTGCGGTGTGGTACTTCACGGCCGCCTCGCCGTGGTCAGCCAATCCGCCTTTGAACTTCCCCGCGCTCGCAGTGCGGGAGAGCTCCTGGTGCTTGTTGAATTCCTCGTAGAATCCCTTTTCGTCCACGTCCAGAAAGTGCTCCCTGGCAAGCTCCTGCGTCATTTCAAGCGGAAACCCGTAACTTTGAAATAAATCAAATGCGTCTTTTGCGCTTATGACGCGGTCAGCGGCTTTCTCCGAAGCAACCAAATCAGCAAACTTGTTTAATCCTTTTGATAATGTCTTTGCAAACTTCTCTTCTTCAATCCCCAGCGCCGCGACAATGCGATCGTGATTGCTCCGAACTGATTCGTACACATCATCATATATCTTGAACACCTCTCTTGCGAGGTCGTCCAAAAACGCGCCATCAATGCCCAGCAAGCGCCCATGACGAATAGCGCGACGAATTAAACGCCGCAAAACATACCCTTGTTCCACGTTTGACGGAATTACCCCGTCCGAAATCATCATCACAGCGCTGCGGCCGTGGTCAGCCACAATGCGTTCCGAAGCAACGCTTCCCCCTCCTTTGCCAAGGAGGGGGTCAGGGGGTGGTTCTAATGACGAAAGTGACCGGATCCTTTTCATAATAGGCTCAAACGTGTCCGTTTCAAACACAGACTCCATCCCGTTCAACACCGCAACCGTGCGCTCTAAGCCCATGCCCGTGTCCACGTTTTTTTGCTTAAGCGGCTCATACGTGCCGTCAGCGCGTTTGTTGTACTCCATGAACACATTGTTCCAAATTTCAACAAACTTGCCGCATCCGCAGCCCGGCTGGCACGTTGGGCCGCAGCTTGGCTTTCCGGTGTCGTAAAAAATCTCGGAATCAGGCCCGCACGGCCCAGTCTTGCCCGCAGGGCCCCACCAGTTGTCCTCGCGGCCAAGCGGAAAAATCCTAACTTCCCCCTCCATAACCCGCGAGGGGGTTAGGGGGCGGTTCTTCTCCTCCCAAACTTCGGCATCAATCCCCGCTTTCTTAAACTGCTCCTGCCAGAGCGCGATTGACTTATCATCTTTGGCTACCTCATCATCGCCCTCGTATACAGTGATGTATAGCTTTTCAGGTTTAATCCCGAGCCACTTCTCATCAACCAAAAACTCCCAGCTCCACGCAATGGACTCTTTTTTGAAGTAATCGCCCAAGGACCAGTTTCCGAGCATCTCAAAAAACGTGAGATGGCTAGTGTCTCCCACCTCGTCAATGTCTCCAGTGCGCACGCACTTCTGGACGCTTGCCAAACGGTTGCCAGAGGGATGTTTTTCACCCAAAAGGTAAGGTACCAGGGGGTGCATGCCGGCTGTGGTAAACAGAACCGTAGGGTCGTTTTCCGGAATCAGGGAAGCGGAAGGGATAATGGCGTGCCCCTTTTCCTTAAAGAACGCAAAGTATTTTTCCCGAAGCTCTTTGGCGGTAATCATGCTCTG
>CAYIMZ010000126.1:0-1506 GCA_964364695.1 uncultured Gammaproteobacteria bacterium
CGGCCCGCCCAACCGCGTCCTTGGCATTGGTGACCAAAAGCTCTGAACAGCTTGCTCCCAAGAGCGGAATTGCAAACAGCAGCGCTATGAGCCTCCAGCCAGGCATGCTACTTCGTCTCCTTGTGCATGGTGTGCTTCTTGCACCACTTGCAGAACTTTTTGAGCTCAAGGCGGTTCTGGAGCTTTTTCTTGTTCTTTTGGGTGTCGGCCGTAGTGCGCTTGCAGGCCGTGCACTCAAGCTTTGCCAATCGTTCCTGTGACATACGGATGCGATGATTAATGATCCGCTTCGGGATGGAGCCGGGAAGAGGATTTGAACCCCCGACCTTCGCTTTACAAAAGCGCTGCTCTACCAACTGAGCTATCCCGGCGCGTTGATACTCAATCATACTACCCAAAAATCGTCAAAAAGTCAACTAAATGATATACTGTGCCCATGCCAAGGGCACAACAACACATCGTGATCCTGGGCGCAGGGTTCGGAGGGGTGTACGTGTACAAGCACCTGGCCCGCCTGCTTGGGGACGAGAAATCCTCGCTCTCCATCATCAATGAGCGGGACTACTTCCTGTTCACCCCGCTCCTGCACGAGGTTGCAACCGGCGGCCAGACCCTGGAAAACGTAAAAGAACCCCTGGCTTCCGCGCTCGGCTGCGGCAAGGGGCTGCGCGTTACCCGCGCCACGAGCGTTGACCCGCGACAACGCGTGGTGCGCACTGAAGAGGGTGAAGTATCGTATGACTACCTGGCGCTCGCGACCGGCTCCCATGCAAACTTTTTCGAAGTGCCCGGGGCGCACAAGCATTGCGTTACACTCAAGTCCCTGGAAGACGCAGTGCGGCTCAAGAACCGCATCATTGCTGTTGCCGGACAAACGAAGGATCCTTATTTTGTTGTGGCGGGCGGAGGCGCGACAGGCGTTGAGCTTGCCGCAGAGATTATGGAGTTTGCGCGGGTCCTGGGCAGCCACAACGCGAACGTCGCACTGATAGAGCAGGGCCGCGACTTGGTGCCCCAATTTGACGCGCGCCTGCGGGAGGAGGCGCTCAACACCCTCCAGCGCAAAGGCATTGACGTGCGGCTCGGAACCGGAGTCGCGAGCGTGTCCCGCGGCTCGGTTACGCTCTCAAACAGCCAGAGCATTGTAGCTCATGCCGTGATATGGGCCGCGGGCATTGCTCCGAACGCCATTCCGTTTGCAGGTGATGTAAAACTCGCAAAAAACGGCGCATACGTCGTCAATCAGTACCTGCAGTTGGCCGCGTACAAAAACATCTTTGCCCTGGGCGATGTTGCGTCTTTTACCAACCCAGGGGAGGAAAAGCCAGTGCCAACGCACGCCCAAACCGCGGTTGCTGAAAGCTTGGCAGTGGCAGAGAACATTGTCCGCTCAATCAGAAGAGAGCCCCTGCAGGCGTTTGCGTACCGCCATACCGGAGATCTGGTCTCCCTGGGCCGCTGGCGCGCGGTCGGCGACATCGCGGGCATCTCATTTTCCGGACGGTT